>NZ_JAWOTC010000054.1:0-32439 GCF_033338675.1 Vibrio sp. Vb1574 | reverse complement strand
TCAGCGAGGTGGCATTATAGAGATTGCGATCACATTGGCAAGCCCTTTTTCTCGTTTTTTTTGATTTTTTTATCGTTTGGGTGTTTTTTATTCTAAAAGGCGAGTTTTCACTACTATTCTACCTCCATACACCCTGTAATCGCCCTGAATAAGGAAAAAAGATGAGCTCAATGAGAAGCTACAAAGGTATAAAGCCTGAACTTGGTGAGCGTGTTTACGTTGACCCAACCTCTGTTTTAGTCGGTGATATCCGAATTGGCGATGATTCTAGCATTTGGCCATTGGTAGCAGCGCGAGGCGATGTAAACCACATTCACATTGGTGATCGAACGAATATTCAAGATGGCAGTGTTTTGCATGTCACCCATAAGAACGCCGAAAACCCAAACGGCTACCCATTGATTATTGGTAATGACGTTACGATTGGCCACAAAGTGATGCTGCACGGTTGTGAGATCCACGATCGTGTTTTGGTTGGTATGGGAGCTATTGTTTTAGATGCTGTTGTAATTGAGTCAGAGGTGATGATCGGAGCAGGCAGTTTAGTGCCACCTGGGAAAGTATTAGAAAGTGGCTACTTATATGTTGGAAGCCCAGTAAAACAAGCTCGCCCTCTATCAGAAAAAGAACGAGCTTTCTTGCAAAAGTCTGCCAACAACTATGTGCAGAACAAAAACGACTACTTAAATGAAGTAAAAGACTTGAACTAAAACCCTGTTAACCGATGATGATATGGCCTTCTTCGTTGAAGGCTTCATCTTCTATTAGCTCTTCAGCCATTTCTTCTAGGTCGAATCTGTAATCAGTAAACACTTTAATTGCCGCTTGCTCAGTTTCAATCAGTGAACCACTGAGCTTTTCTAACTTTTGTTTCGTCACAAAGCACTCTATTAGTGCGCCTGATTGTTGCGCCGAAAAGTTTACCGATTGTGATACTTCATCCCATGATTGAATATCTGGGAATAAGATGGATTGATTCATCGCTTATTGACCTTCAAGATTCTTTCTTAGTTCTCTGAGAATTTGTTTGGCACCAGGACGTAAGCCACGCCAGAGCATAAAGCTTTCCGCAGCCTGCCCAACTAACATTCCAAGACCGTCATACGCATGAGCGGCACCATTCTCTTTTGCCCATAAGTTAAAGCTCGTCACCCCTTTGCCATAAATCATGTCATAGCTTGTACTGTTAGCGGCAAAGATGGAGGATGAAATAGTCGGCAGTTCACCACTAAGAGAAGCGGATGTGGAGTTAATGATGACATCATACTCTTCATCAATACTTGCCATCTCTTTGGCGAGGATAGGACCGTGAGAGACAAACAGCTCTGCGAGCTCTTGTGCTTTACTAAAGGTACGGTTGGTAATGGTTAAAGAGGTCGGCTTTTGATCGAGTAGTGGCTTAATAACACCACGAGCCGCACCACCAGCACCAATAATTAGGATTCGCGCACCTTCCAATACAACCTGATGCTGAAGCAGATCTTGCACTAAACCTGCACCATCAGTGTTGTCACCGATGATTTCACCATCGTCTAACTTCTTGAGGGTATTTACCGCGCCTGCTAACTGAGCCCGTTCTGTCAATCGACTAGCAAATTGATAAGCATCTTCTTTAAATGGCATAGTGATGTTGCACCCCTTGCCACCTTCAGCAAAAAACACCTTCGCCGCGTCAATAAAACCATCAACAGGTGCACTTTCTGCGGTATACACCAAAGATTGATTAGTTTGACGAGCAAACAAGGTGTGAATGAATGGCGACTTACTGTGTCCGATAGGATTACCAAACACGGCATAGCGATCGATTTGCTGGGTCATTTCCTTACCTTTGTTCCTTACTTAGATATAGAGAAAACAGGGCCACCTGATTACAGATGACCCTATCACTATCTATCTATATAGAAAAGGAGATTCCGTGCTTACCACTCTCGGGGCGTTAGGTATCGCTCGTAAAGTTCAGCTTCTGGCGATCCCGCTTCTGGCTCGTAGCAGTACTCCCAGCGAGCGAGCGGCGGCATTGACATCAGAATCGACTCAGTACGCCCACCACTTTGTAAACCAAATAAGGTGCCACGGTCATACACTAAGTTGAACTCTACGTAACGGCCGCGACGATATAGTTGGAATTCACGCTCACGCTCACCATACTCGATCTCTTTACGACGAGAAACGATCGGCAAATAAGCCTGGCAATAGCCTTCACCGACGGCTTTGATGTAAGCAAAACACTTATCAAACTCCCACTGGTTTAGATCATCAAAGAACAAACCGCCAACACCGCGAGTTTCATTACGATGTGGTAGGAAGAAATATTTGTCACACCATGCCTTATGCTCTTGGTAAACATCGTCACCAAATGGTGCACAAAGCTGTTTTGCAGTGTCGTGCCATGATTGGCAATCTTCTTCAAATGGGTAGAACGGTGTTAGGTCAAAACCACCACCAAACCACCAAATTGGGTCTTCGCCATCTTTTTCTGCAATAAAGAAGCGGACATTGGCGTGTGAAGTCGGTACATAAGGGTTTTTAGGGTGAATAACCAAAGAAACACCCATCGCTTCAAAACGACGACCCGCTAGCTCTGGGCGATGCGCTGTCGCAGATGCTGGCATTTCTTTCCCTTCCACATGCGAGAAGTTCACGCCTCCCTGCTCGAAAACAAGGCCATCACGCAAAACACGTGAGCGACCACCGCCACCCAGACGCTCTCCTTTTTCACGTTGCCATGCATCTTCGACAAAGACGGCCTTTCCATCTTCTTGTTCTAACTGCTGACAAATGGAGTCCTGAAGTGACATCAAGAACTGCTTTACGGCGTGCTTATCGATCGCTGACATACGTTATTACCTATTACGTGAAACCTAATGATGGCTGGCTAGCAGGGTTAACCCTGTCTTAATATTTGTGAAGTTTTGGCGTCACGAATCTCGCTGGGTTTATCACGACCGCTGGTCTCGCCACGAAGAATGGCGACCAGCTTATCACCCAACTGCTCTTCGACTTCTTCCGTGGTCATACACGGTGGTAAGCCGGAAAGATTCGCGCTGGTAGAGGTTAACGGCTTTCCGAATGCATTACACATTTTTTGCACCAAAGGATGATCAGTCACACGAACCGCAATTGAATCAAACTGCCCTGAAACCCAGTTGGATACTTTATCGCTCGCTGGCATGATCCAAGTGTATGGGCCTGGCCAAGTGGCATGAACAGTCTGTAATTGTTCTTCAGTCAACTGAGATTCATCAATATAAGGCAAGAGCTGATCATAACTTGCCGCGATGAGAATCAGCCCTTTTTCTACCGGACGCTGCTTGAGCTCTAATAGCTTTTGAATTGCTTCTGGGTTATCTGGATCACATCCGACACCAAAAACCCCTTCTGTTGGATAGGCAATCACTTCGCCTTGCTTGAGTGCGTTGAGCACTTGTTCAAAGTTATCCACCGACTACTTCCTATTTGTTTGACTGTGTTGTTTTCACTAAGTGTACAAATATTCATTCTCAGACACTAAAGCAATTTTTTTATAAAATGTATCAATAGCGCCAACAACAAGACGCAAACGTTTGCTTGAGATAAAAATCCCCGTATAATGCGCACAAATTTATAGCTCACCTAATTTTTTGCAGCTTAAAGGAGTTTGAGATGAAAGTCGGTATCATCATGGGTTCTAAATCCGATTGGCCAACCATGAAACTAGCAGCATACATGCTAGATCAATTTGGCGTGCCTTACGAAACAAAAGTCGTGTCAGCACACCGAACTCCTCAATTACTGGCTGACTACGCTAGTGGCGCAAAAGAACGCGGCATCAAAGTTATCATCGCAGGCGCAGGTGGTGCAGCCCACCTACCAGGTATGGCGGCGGCGTTTACTAGTTTGCCAGTGCTTGGGGTTCCCGTTCAGTCTCGTGCACTGAAAGGTATGGATTCACTGCTTTCTATTGTACAGATGCCAAAGGGAATTGCGGTTGGTACATTGGCGATTGGCGAAGCGGGCGCAGCAAACGCCGGTATCCTAGCAGCGCAAATCCTAGGCACTCATGATGAAAACATCATGGCGAAGGTAGAAGCATTCCGTAATGAGCAAACGGAAACAGTTCTCGCAAATCCAAACCCTGCAGAGGATTAATCAGATGCATGTACTGGTTCTTGGTGCGGGTCAGTTGGCTCGTATGATGTCTCTGGCTGGTGCGCCACTGAATATTCAAATTTCAGCTTACGATGTCACCAGCGGTGATGTCGTTCACCCTTTAACTCAACAGGTACTTGGCCATGGCTTGGAAAATGCGATTACGCAAGTTGATGTGATTACTGCCGAGTTCGAGCATATTCCACATGACGTGCTCAAGGTTTGCGAAGCGAGCGGCAAGTTCCTACCAAGTACGCAAGCCATCAAAGCAGGTGGTGATCGCCGTATTGAAAAAGCACTGCTTGATGATGCCGGCGTGCGCAACGCGAAATACTACGTCATTGAAACTCGTGAAGACTTTGACCGCGCAATTGAACACGTTGGTATGCCAATGGTTCTGAAAAGTGCATTAGGTGGTTACGATGGTAAAGGCCAATGGCGCTTAAAAGAAGCTTCTCAAGTCGACGACATTTGGACTGAGATGTCGGAGTGCATCGCGGCAACACCAACTCAAGCGATTGTTGCTGAAGAGTTTGTTCCTTTTAACCGCGAAGTATCACTGGTTGGTGCTCGAAGCAAAGATGGCAGTGTGGAAGTGTATCCTCTGGCAGAGAACGTCCACACCAACGGTGTATTGAGTCTTTCTACTGCGATTGATGCGCCAGGGTTACAGGAACAAGCAAAGCAAATGTTCACGGCAGTCGCAGATAGCCTAGATTACGTTGGCGTATTAGCGCTTGAGTTCTTTGATGTCGATGGGGCACTTTTAGTGAATGAGATTGCTCCACGCGTGCACAACTCTGGTCACTGGACACAGCAAGGTGCAGAAACGTGTCAGTTTGAAAACCATCTGCGCGCAGTGTGCGGCTTACCATTAGGCAGTACGAAATTGGTTCGTGAAACCTCAATGATTAATATTCTTGGTGAAGACACACTACCAGAAGCATTGTTATTAATGGATGGTTGCCACATTCATTGGTATGGCAAAGAGAAACGTGCAGGTCGCAAGATGGGACACATCAACGTGTGTGGCGACTACCCAGGAGAATTGCACCGTAGGTTGTGCGCTCTGGCAGACATCTTAGACCCAATAGCTTTCCCAGCCGTGCAAGCGTTCGCTAAACAGCCTCAACACTAACGTTTGGCAGCAAAAAAACAAAAAAGGGTCGCACGATGCGACCCTTTTCAATTCCTTTAATTCATTTACCCTTGCTGGGTGTGCTGACACTTACGATTAGCACATTGCAATTTCACACCACTGGCAAGTTTCTTCTCCACCAACAGAGTAAAACCACACTCTTCGCATCGCCCCTTGACCGGAGCAAGGTTCACAGCAAATTTGCATTTAGGGTAGTTATCACACGCGTAGAAGGTTTTGCCAAATCGGGTTTTACGCTCAACCAAATGTCCTTTGCCACATTCAGGGCAAGCGTGTTGCTCTTGTGACTGCGCCTCTGGCTCTGGTTGATTAATCGACTCAATATGATGACAAGCCGGGTAGTTACTACAACCGACAAACATGCCGTAGCGCCCTTGGCGGAGTACCAACTCATTGCCACACTCAGGACAAGGCACACCCAACTCTTTCACGATGTGCCCATCATTGCTGTGTAGCGGTTTAATGTAATCACAGCTTGGGTAATGGTTACAGCCGAGAAATGGGCCATGTTTTCCGTGCTTGAGAGTCAGCTCACCACCACATTTTGGACACGGCTCGTGCTCCAAAGCGTGTTCATGGGCAGAGAAAAGGGTGTTGTCGATTTTACTACTCATACTTACCGTTTCGTGAAAAACACACAAAAAGACAAACTCGCGTTTATTCTAGTTAAACTCGAACTTGCCCAGATGGTTAGTGAAGAATCCCTTGTTCCTTGGTGTACAACAGCTCTTCCATTAGCGTGTAAGCGTTTTCGTTGCCAGGCACATTAAACAGCACCATCAGAATGATCCATTTGAGATCTTCAAGCTCAAACTCACTCGTTTCTAATCCCATCACTCGGTCAATCACCATTTCGCGAGTTTCTGTGGTTAACACATTGATTTGCTCGAGAAACAATAGAAAACCTCGGCATTCCAAATCTAAACGCTGCATCTCTTTCGCTGTGTAGATACGAGTTGATGACGAAGCCATGCAAGTCGAGATTGCAGAAGAGGTGTCACTTTGCTGCAATGCGGCAAGCTCTTCTAACCAGACAAGGGCTTTGTAGATATCTTTTTGTTGGAAGCCTGCACGAAGCAACTCTTCTTCCAACTCGTCTTGTTCGACCTGTAACTCTGCATCGCTATGGATGTAGGTTTCGAATAGATACATCAGTATATCCATCATCATAGCTAGCCCCTCCCCTTTCGAATATAGCCACCTGAAACCGCAACGACATGCCCAGAGAGTTCTAACTCTAAGAGCTGCATCATGACTTCTTGGACAGGTATATTGGTCCTGTTTGCAAGAATATCAACCGGTGTAGCTTCACTTCCTACGTTAGCTAACAGCTGAGGAAATGGCAATTCTTCTTC
Organism: Vibrio sp. Vb1574; assembly: GCF_033338675.1. NCBI lineage: Bacteria > Pseudomonadati > Pseudomonadota > Gammaproteobacteria > Vibrionales > Vibrionaceae > Vibrio > Vibrio sp. Vb1574. Next base: position 25,797 of record NZ_JAWOTC010000054.1, on the reverse strand, counting down.
ATCATTTAACGTAGAAAATAAATCGGTACTCTGATTAATAGACCAATCAAGCAAGGACTGTATTTCATCTAAGACATCTTTCGTCTTTTCTACGAGGCAAGCGCCATGACGTATCAACTGGTTTCCACCGCAGGCATTGGGGGCATTGATTGACGCTGGCAGCGCAAATACTTCTCGACCTTGCTCAAGCGCGTAACGAGCTGTAATTAACGAGCCGCTCTTTTTCGCCGCCTCGACGACCAGTACACCAAGCGATAATCCACTAATAATACGATTACGACGCGGGAAGTTTTCTGGGCGCGGCTTGGCATTAGGCCGAAACTCAGACACCAAAGCCCCATGTTCAATAACACGTTGCGCTAAACCACGATGACGTGCCGGATAAATATTTTCTAAGCCAGATCCTAGCACCGCAATCGTCTTACCACCCGCTTGCAACGCACCATCATGCGCATGACCATCAATGCCTAAAGCGAGACCACTGGTGACAATAAAATCGTGCTGAACAAACTCTGCAGCAAACTGACGTGCATGCTGTAATCCATCAATACTCGCATTTCGACTTCCAACCATCGCGATTTGTGGCTGAGAAAGACAAGTAGGGTTTCCTTGAACAAAAAGTAGAGGTGGCGGTGCAACGATTTGTTTGAGCTGAGGTGGATAACACGGGTCAGTCAGTGTCAGGATATGATGATTTGTAGAAGCCTCAAGCCAGCTTAAACAAGCATCGACTTCTTTATCTGTTGAAGCCCAAGCTTGAATTTGCTTAGTTGTTAACCCAAGTTGTTGTAGCTGTTCAGGAGAGAAGTTTACGATGTTACGTGGCGTGTCTCTTGCCAGTAGCTTATTCATTTTGACGCCGCCAATGCCTGGCAAACAACTCAGTTTTAACCAGGCAGCGAGATCATCGTTATTTCGTCGATTCATCGATGGTTAATTCGTCCGCCAACGGTGACACCACCGAAATATCTTGGTTAATGGGTTTCGTACTGTTAGTGATCAGTGCCAAGCTAAAGTACTCATAAGGACGAATGACCAGCAACTCACCAACTTTGCTTTGAGGCAAAGTAATTTTCTTATCAAGCACGCCAAACTCTTTCTTGAACTCATCGCCGTCTTTGTAAACTGGGTGCGCGTCTTCTTTTAAATCAAACACACTGCCTTGCTTGAGATTGTCTGACGTGCCTTTATCAATCACCACGACTTGGTTAGTTGAACTAAAGCGAATACCTTCGATATTACCTAGCAACTTTGCAGAACTGCCTTGTGGCGACGGCAGCGGATAGAACGTAGTCGTGAAGTCAGTATTCTCAACCGATTGATTTGGCAACGCGATATCGTTACGTAGGATTTCTTGCATTTGCGATGTAAGCTTCAAACCTGAATAATCACTCGAAGCTTCAACGAGCTCGCCTTTGGCAATCAAACGCAGCGCGGTAATCTCTTCGAACACATCGTCACGCGAAAAGGTAGCTACTGGTCGGTAAATAGCCCAACCTGTCGCGGTCTGATTGCCATTGATATACAGCACATCTTCTGCAGTCAGATACTTACTGCCTTTGCTGCTACCCATCACTTTTGCTGCTCTGTTCAACGAATCTTTATCTAGCAACCGATCCGATTTAAGGTAAGGCATCACCAAACCTTCCGCGACCGTTGGTACGGCTTTCTTTTCTGTGATGCGAGCTTTCGGGCTCAGCTTCTTAACCGGTTTTAGGCTCAACACGGGCTGACCGTTAATCCACACCAAAGACAGCTTGTCACCGGGATAAATTAAATGAGGGTTATCGATTTCCGGGTTTACTTGCCATAAACGAGGCCACAACCACGGGCTATCTAAGTACATGGCCGAAATATCCCATAGCGTATCGCCCTTCACAACTACATATGTTTGTGGCGCATCATCTTTAACAGTCAGTGGGTTCGCATCCACATTTGCTACAGCGTTGAAAGAGAAAAGTAACGGCAACGTAACACTGGCAACGTTGCGGAAAATTCGATTCATGACCCTCGTCCTTGGTCTATTAAGCAGGAACCAGAATGGAAATTGGTGCAAGGATGCTGTCATTTAGGCTATAAAATGTCTAGAATTGAGCCAACAAGGTTTGTGCTGTTTCGGCACAGTTCAATATTTCGAGTGAATATGTCTGTATTACAAGTATTAACATTCCCGGATGATCGCCTGCGCACAGTCGCAAAGCCTGTTGAAGCGGTGACACCTGAGATTCAAAAAATCGTCGATGACATGATTGAAACCATGTACGACGAAGAAGGTATTGGCCTTGCTGCAACGCAGGTTGATATCCACAAACGTATCGTAGTGATTGATATTTCAGAAACTCGCGATGAGCCGATGGTGCTAATCAACCCTGAGATTCTGGAAAAGCGTGGCGAAGATGGCATCGAAGAAGGCTGTCTGTCGGTACCAGGTGCACGCGCACTTGTGCCTCGCGCTGCAGAAGTTACCGTTAAAGCACTGGATCGTGATGGCAAAGAGTTCACCTTTGAAGCCGACGACCTGCTAGCGATTTGTGTTCAACACGAGCTTGATCACCTACAAGGTAAGCTATTCGTGGATTACCTATCACCACTGAAACGCAAACGCATTCAGGACAAGCTAGCGAAAATCAAACGCTTTAACGAGAAGCAGCAAAACGCTTAATCTCGAACCATACCAATTAGAAGGAAGTCTACCTTGAGTCAGTCTTTACGAATTGTCTTTGCAGGTACTCCGGATTTCGCCGCCCGTCACTTGGCGGCGTTGTTGTCTTCGGAGCATGAAGTCATCGCGGTTTACACAAACCCAGATCGTCCAGCGGGTCGTGGCAAAAAATTGGCTGCGCCACCGGTAAAACAACTGGCGCTAGAACACAATATCCCGGTTTACCAACCTGAAAGCTTTAAGTCCGACGAAGCGAAACAAGAACTTGCCGATCTGAACGCCGACCTCATGGTTGTCGTGGCGTACGGTATGCTGCTGCCACAAGCGGTTCTTGATACCCCTAAACTGGGTTGTATCAACGTACATGGTTCTATCCTACCTCGTTGGCGTGGTGCGGCTCCAATCCAACGCTCTATTTGGGCGGGCGATGCAGAAACTGGCGTGACCATCATGCAGATGGACATCGGTCTCGACACTGGTGATATGCTGAAGATTGCAACTCTGCCAATCGAAGCGACAGATACCAGCGCTTCAATGTATGAAAAATTGGCTGAGCTTGGTCCAGAAGCCCTGATTGACTGCCTAGCAGACATTGCTGCGGGTAAAGCAGTGCCAGTGAAGCAAGACGATGAGCTCGCGAACTACGCGAAAAAGCTCAGCAAAGAAGAAGCACGCATCAACTGGAACGACGATGCGGCGCACATTGAGCGCTGTATTCGTGCGTTTAACCCATGGCCAATGAGCCACTTTGAGGCGGCAGAAAATAGCATCAAAGTATGGCAAAGCCGTGTGGCAGAGCAAACCAGTGACAAACCAGCTGGCACCATCGTGCAAGCAGATAAAGCCGGTATTTATGTTGCGACAGGCAACGGCGTGCTGGTGCTAGAGCAACTGCAAGTACCTGGCAAAAAAGCCATGTCAGTTCAGGATATTCTGAACTCACGTGCAGCTTGGTTTGAAGTTGGCACTCTGCTGGTTTAAGCCATACTAGGGGTTATTATCCCCAATAATACGAACTTTTAGAGGGCAGAGATGCCCTCCTTTACTTTAAGGTACTCATCATGAATGTTCGCGCTGCGGCTGCTAACGTCCTGTATCTTGTCGTCGACAAGGGCCACTCACTTTCAAGCGCTCTTCCAGCGGCTCAGCAAACGGTACGACCTCGTGACCATGCTCTGCTACAAGAGATCTGTTACGGTGCGCTACGTTACCTCCCTCGCCTAGAAATGATCGCAAACCAGTTGATGGATAAGCCCCTCAAAGGCAAACAACGTGTATTCCATCACTTAATTCTGGTTGGTATTTACCAACTGAGCTTCATGCGTATTCCTGCGCACGCAGCAGTTGGTGAAACGGTTGAAGGCACTAAAGAGCTGAAAGGTCCTCGTCTGCGTGGTTTGATTAACGCTGTATTGCGTAACTACCAGCGCAACCAAGAAGAACTCGACCAAATGGCCGTCAGCAACAACGCTGGCAAGTACGGTCACCCAAGCTGGTTACTAAAACTGCTGCAAGAGGCCTACCCACAGCAATGGGAAAGCATTGTGGAAGCAAATAACCAAAAAGCACCAATGTGGCTGCGTGTGAATCACCAACATCACACTCGTGATGAATACCTTGCGCTACTCAAAAATGAAAACATTGATAGCACGCCACACACAGAAGCAATGGACGCCATAAAATTGGCCGCGCCATGTGACGTGATGAAGCTACCTGGTTTTGAAAAAGGTTGGGTTTCGGTCCAAGATGCGGCGGCGCAGCTCTCGATCAACTACCTAAAACCACAAGACGGCGAACTGATTTTAGATTGCTGTGCAGCGCCAGGTGGCAAGACGGCGCACATTCTAGAGCGCACGTCAGGCAGTGAAGTGGTCGCGATTGACTGCGACGACACACGCTTGAAACGTGTGCATGAAAACCTGAAGCGTCTCAACCTTCAGGCAAAAGTGGTTTGCGGTGATGCGCGTAATCCACAAGAATGGTGGCAAGGCGAGCAATTTGATCGCATTTTGCTGGATGCCCCATGTTCTGCGACTGGCGTGATTCGTCGTCACCCAGACATCAAATGGCTACGTCGTGCAGACGACATCGCCGCATTAGCAGAGCTGCAAAGTGAAATTTTTGATGCCATGTGGACGCAACTGAAGCCCGGCGGCACAATGGTTTACGCGACTTGTTCAATCACACCGCAAGAAAACGTGGAGCAAGTAAAAGCGTTTTTAGCACGTACCGCGGATGCGCAACTGCTGGATTCTGATCCCGACCAGCCTGGTCGTCAAATTCTACCAGGCGAAGAAGATATGGATGGTTTCTACTACGCAGTGCTAACTAAAACACACGCGTAACAGCATGCTAAATAGGGCGATTGAAGCGATTTCAATCGCCTTTTTCAGATACGAGAAAAGAGTATGAAGATCATTATTCTTGGTGCAGGTCAGGTTGGCGGCACACTGGCAGAAAACCTAGTGGGTGAAAACAACGACATCACCATCGTCGACAATAATGCCGACCGACTGCGTGAATTGCAGGACAAATACGACCTACGTGTGGTCAATGGCCATGCGAGCCATCCAGACGTGCTACACGAAGCTGGCGCGCAAGACGCCGATATGCTCGTCGCAGTAACCAACACTGATGAAACCAACATGGCCGCCTGTCAGGTCGCGTTCACTCTATTCAATACCCCAAACCGCGTTGCGCGTATTCGCTCTCCAGAATACTTGGCAGAAAAAGAAGCCCTGTTTAAATCTGGCGCCATTCCTGTTGATCACCTTATCGCACCAGAAGAACTCGTCACGAGCTACATCGAACGTCTGATCCAATACCCAGGCGCGCTGCAAGTGGTGAGCTTTGCTGAACAGAAAGTCAGCCTAGTGGCGGTGAAAGCCTACTATGGTGGCCCGCTGGTGGGTAATGCGTTGTCTGCTTTGCGTGAGCACATGCCGCACATTGATACCCGTGTGGCGGCGATTTTCCGTCAAGGCCGTCCGATTCGCCCACAAGGTACCACCATCATTGAAGCCGACGATGAAGTGTTCTTCGTCGCCGCAAGCAACCACATTCGCTCAGTGATGAGTGAGCTTCAGCGCCTAGAAAAACCGTACCGCCGCATCATGATTGTTGGCGGGGGTAACATCGGCGCAAGCTTGGCAAAACGCCTAGAGCAAACTTACAGCGTGAAGCTGATTGAGCGTAACTACCAGCGTGCAGAAAAGCTCTCTGAGCAACTAGAAAATACCATCGTGTTCTGCGGTGATGCGGCAGACCAAGAGCTTCTCTCGGAAGAGAACATCGACCAAGTCGACGTTTTCATCGCGCTGACCAACGAAGATGAAACCAACATCATGTCTGCAATGTTGGCAAAACGCATGGGCGCTAAAAAAGTGATGGTGCTGATCCAACGTGGCGCTTATGTAGACCTGGTACAAGGCGGCGTAATTGATGTAGCAATCTCACCTCAGCAAGCCACTATTTCAGCCTTGCTAACGCACGTTCGTCGCGCTGATATCGTAAACGTGTCCTCACTTCGCCGCGGCGCTGCGGAAGCGATTGAAGCCGTCGCTCACGGTGATGAAAGTACATCTAAAGTGGTTGGACGTGCGATTGGAGATATAAAGCTTCCACCTGGGACCACCATTGGTGCTATCGTTCGTGGCGAAGAAGTTCTTATTGCCCACGACCGTACGGTCATCGAGCAGGATGACCATGTGGTGATGTTCCTGGTCAACAAAAAATACGTATCAGACGTCGAAGCGCTATTCCAGCCGAGTCCATTCTTCCTCTAGGATTTTCCTATGGTCAACTTACGTCCCGTACTGTTTGTTATCGGGCTGGTTTTATCCAAACTGGCCCTGTTTATGTACGTGCCGACTTTGGTCGCTTTCTTTACCGGTACGGGGGGATTCCTCGATTTCGCCCAAGCCGTTGTGATCACGCACCTTGCCGCCTTCATCTGCCTAACGATAGGTCGAACCGCCAAGTTCAAACTCAGCGTACGCGATATGTTCCTCATCACCAGTTTGGTTTGGACCATCGCGAGTGCGTTTGCCGCCTTGCCATTTGTGTTTATCAACCACATCAGCTTCACCGACGCCTACTTCGAAACGATGTCGGGTATCACCACGACGGGCTCAACGGTGCTCAGTGGCCTAGACAACATGGCGCCGAGCATATTGCTGTGGCGCTCTATTTTACAATGGCTTGGTGGCATTGGTTTTATCGTGATGGCGGTAGCAGTGTTACCTATGCTGAATGTCGGTGGTATGAAGCTATTCCAAACCGAATCATCAGATTGGTCGGATAAAAGTAGTCCAAGAGCGAAAACGGTCGCCAAAAACATCGTAGCGGTTTATTTGATGCTAACGGGCCTATGTATTTTGGGCTACTTGATCACCGGCATGAACCTGTTCGAAGCAATCAACCATGCCTTTACTACGCTATCGACGGGTGGATACTCTACATCTGATGGGTCAATGAACCACTTCTCTAATGGCGCACATTGGGTGGCCACTACCTTTATGTTCTTAGGTGGTTTGCCGTTTTTGCTCTTTATCGCCGCGTTACGTAAACGCCGTATTGATGTGTTGGTTAACGACGCTCAAGTTAGAGGATTTGCGTACCTGTTCGTATTCTCAAGCTTAGTGATTTCAGCTTGGTTAGTGATTCGAGATGGGTACACCATTTTGGATGCCCTGCGAGTGTCGATGTTTAATATTGTCTCTGTCGTCACCACAACTGGCTTTGGCTTAGAAGACTTCACCGCATGGGGCGCATTACCCACCACTCTTTTCGCATTCTTAATGATGGCGGGGGCATGCTCAGGCTCAACGTCTGGCGGGATCAAAATCTTCCGCTTCCAAATTGCAATGACGCTGCTAAACAAACAAATGATGAAGTTGATTCACCCTTCAGGAGTGTTTGTACAGCGTTATAACCAGCGACCGGTGAATGATGATATTGTTCGCTCAGTGGTGGCATTTGGCTTGATGTTTTTTATCACTATTATCTTTATCGCGGGTTGTTTAAGTGCACTAGGCCTCGACCCTGTGACCAGTATTTCTGGCTCAATCACCGCCGTTGCCAATGTTGGCCCTGGTATGGGCAGTGTGATTGGCCCAACAGGCAACTTCGCGCCTCTGCCCGATACTGCCAAATGGCTCTTAAGCTTTGGGATGTTAATGGGCCGCTTGGAAATTCTGACTATTCTTGTACTGTTCTTTCCTGCGTTTTGGCGCCGCTAAGCAGACTCTAATTAAAAGGTATAACAATGAAAACATGGATTACTCTGGCGACCCTACTTGCCGCCTCATCCACATACGCCGCCGAGGTCATCACTTTAGCCGATGGTCGAGAAGTGAAGCTGAACGATGACTTTACCTGGGAATACGTCATGAAAAAACCGGCGCAGCAAGCGACGGAGACACAAACAACAGCAAGCGTAGTTGAAACAATCGCAGCTCCTGCGATTGCGACAATTCCAGTGGTAACGAAAACCGTTGGCACGACCGTGGTGGTAAACGCCAAAAAGCCAACCATGCAGCTATCAGATTCAGGTGTGGATGTATTGATTGGTTCAGCAAGCTATCAAAGCGGTGAGCTTATTTTACCTACATCAATCACTAACCAAAGCTCTCAATCTGTCATTCAAGTGGAAGTTGAGGTGCAAGTGTTTGATATGTCTGGTCAGCAACTGGCAAAAGAAAACGTGACTGTTTGGCAATCCATCAAGCGCATGGCGGATACCTACCTGCGACCACAGCAAGCGGAACAAGGTAAGAGCATTAAATTGGCTGTACCGCAATCACAGCAATACCAGTTTTCTGCCAAAGTGCTAGAGGTAAAAACTCGCTAATACGTGTTTAATATTCTTTGTTGAGCCTATCGGCTAGATAGGCTCAACAAAGTAATAAATCGCAAAGAAATGGCACACGCAGCCAGCCAAAACAAAGCCGTGCCAGATCGCATGGTTAAAGGGAATGCGCTTCGCAACGTAGAAAATCACCCCCAGTGAATACACAATTCCACCAGCGGCAAGCAGTGTAAGTCCGCCGACATCCAAGTTAATAGCTAATTGATAAATCACAATCAGCGATAACCATCCCATCACCAAATACGTCATCAAAGAAAGCTTTTTAAATCGATAGACGAACGCAACTTTCATGATGATGCCAATCAACGCAATGCTCCAAATAACGATCATCAACCCAAATGCTAGAGGTGTTCTTAAGCTGACTAACAAGAAAGGGGTATAGCTGCCTGCTATCAAAAGATAAATAGCACAATGGTCGAAGGTTTTTAGCCAACGTTTCGCTTTGGGATGAGGGATCGCATGATAGAGCGTCGAGGCCAAAAATAGCACGATAATACTCGCACCATAAATCGCCATACTGGTAAGCGTTAAAGTGTCAGCTTGATGGTCTATGGCTTTAACTAACAGCAGTATCAAGCCAACAATACCAAAAATCATCCCTATACCGTGGGTGATGGTATTGGCCAGTTCTTCACGTTGACTGTATTGAGGTTTCTGCAGCTCGGACATCAATGCGCCTATACTAGAGTTTGAAATTTGCTCTAGTATGGCACATTAGGCTTACACGTGTAAGCTTAAATTAAGACTCATGAACGGCAGTAGTTTGATCGAGATAATTGAGTACCAGTTCGCCAACTTGATCTGGCTTAGTCGTGGCAGGAATGGTCAGCTCTCGCTTGAGTTTGCCACTACCCAGTAAGCTCGCGAGCATGCCACCTTGCCCCTTGCGTGTGCGGTCAACTTCAAACCACAACTTGAGCTCTTGCTCACTGCGGTGGGCAACAAATTCTAATTCGCGCCACACGCCGTGGTAAGGTCCGTCGGTTGGCACCAGTTCAAACTCTTGCACAAATGGTAGATCGAATCCTTTCACTTCCTCGCATTCCACCTGGCGAATTCGTAAACCTTGCGCTTCAAATGCAGATAGTACCGCATCCATCAGTGGATCAGGTCGGACGGTGAGGATGTCTTTATCAGTCGGATCCAAAGCAGCAGCAACGTCTAAGCCAGTTTCTAACCATACTTTGGCATCACCAATGGTGACAGGCGTGTTCCAAGGCACATCGAGCTTAACATCGAAGGTACGCTCTTCGCCGGAATGGATGGTAAATGCGTAAGGGAGACTCCACTTAGCAAGCACATGAGTTTGAGGTACTCGGCGCATGCTGTGTCCTTCTCGCGCACCACGGTCATCAGGGGCTTCTGCGATGTAGCGGCAACAGAGTTTTAAATCAATGTTGTCGATCGCTTGTTCAGTCGCACCACCATATACATGGATCGACACATCCACACTTTGACCTGGGTATAGCACGTCTTGGTTTAAGATTGAGTCGACCTTCGCGCTCCCAATCCCAAAACTGGCAAGTGTCTTCTTCAAAAATGACATAGGCACCTCCTTCATCGAGATCTCATACTACTACTGCTGATCGTGGGATCAAACAAAAATTGCCTCGAACATCGCGACAAAATGACAAAATCTAAACAATTCAATTGCTCAACTATCGACCAATTATTACAAGGATGCTAATCTTACACTTGATATGCATGCATATCGGTATTCCTGACTCATTAACTGGATTGGCGAGAGCCAGAAGAGTGATTCTTCAATCTTGTTGGAGCCTAGCTCATAATGATTCAGGCCATTACATCGGCAATGGATATGCCTGACAGTTAGGTAAATTAATGCGCCCAACAACAGTCAGGTTCGCACACACTAATACTAGTGCAATGCGCCGCCGCAGTGGCTTTACTACTGCACCAAAGGCAAAGCAAGTTGCGCCAGCAATGACATTGGTTGAGAAGACAGCAATGATGTCGAGTGTTCCGGCCAAAGTTATCAAAGCAGCTTAATCAAAAGCGCGGCGCCAGCTGCGCTTTTTTCTTTGCACGAGACTCATAAAGCTTCAAAGACTTAGAACAAACCACGGTGAAAGAGATCGTTTTTCCTATTTGGTCTTCGCAAAGCAATTTGGTACCTTTACTGCTAATTACACCTATAAATTATGTGGAGAAAGAAATGAAGTGTCATCGCATTGAAGAGCTGCTTGAGCTACTAGAGCCTGAATGGCATAAAGATCAAGAGCTGAACCTCTTGCAGTTCATCGTTAAGCTGGCAAAAGAAGCAGGCTATAAAGGAAAGCTAGAAGATCTGACCGACGATGTACTGATCTACCACCTTAAAATGCGTAATAGCAGCAAAGATGAAATGATCCCTGGACTCAAAAAAGACCAAGAGGACGATTTTAAAACGGCGATCCTACGCGCTCGTGGCATCATCAAATAACCAGCTCAACAGCCAGTATTCTTTAAGCGACTCTCTCTGTGAGTCGCTTTTTTATAACCAAAGTTTTTAGTCCCACAATTGGTTATAACTGTTCAGCCAATTATCAGGTTAACTGTACTGATTTTTGTTGTTAAACATTGACTGCGTTAAAGAAACGGAATTGTTATTGATTGTATAATCGCCGTTCATCAGTATTTACTAAAATAATTATGTCCGGTCATGATTTATGATAAGGACGAAGTAGCAATGTCATCGAGCGACATCAATAGAAATGACGCCGTACATTATAAAAGCCTAAGAAGGATGAGTGCATGAGTCAGGATAAGATCGATATCAAAGATGTGACTCCTAAAACCTACAACCCTAAGACTCATAAAGGGAATGGGGATCGGTTCAACCCAAGTAATCGCATCTATGTACGCGAAAGCAAAGGGACTTACCAGAAACTGCGTCGTTACGGTGGTTGGTTCTTACTGCTTCTCTTCGCTTTGATACCGTGGATCCCTTACGGTGAACGTCAAGCGATCTTGCTCGACATTGGCAACCAGCAGTTCAACTTTTTCGGTACCACATTGTATCCGCAAGATCTTACCCTACTCGCCTTGCTATTTGTGATCGCGGCGTTTGGGTTGTTCTTTATTACCACCTTCTTAGGTCGAGTTTGGTGTGGCTATCTCTGCCCACAAACCGTCTGGACCTTCATGTATATCTGGTTTGAAGAGAAGCTCGAAGGTAGTGCCAATAAACGCCGCAAACAAGACTCCAATAAGCTGACGGCGAATTTAGCGATGCGTAAAACCGTCAAACATATAGCTTGGTTTACCATAGCGCTCGCCACTGGTTTTACTTTTGTTGGCTACTTCGTACCAATGAAGCAATTGGTTATCGACTTTTTCACCTTTAACGCCAACTTCTGGCCCGTCTTTTGGGTAATGTTCTTTGCCATTTGTACTTATGGTAATGCTGGTTGGATGCGTTCCATCATGTGTATTCACATGTGTCCTTACGCGCGCTTCCAGTCTGCCATGTTTGATAAAGACACCTTCATCGTTGGCTATGATGCCAAACGTGGTGAAAAACGTGGTCCACGTCCGCGCAAAGCCGATCCAAAGCAACTTGGTTTGGGGGATTGTATTGATTGTGACTTGTGTGTGCAGGTGTGCCCAACAGGTATCGATATTCGTGACGGCTTACAATATGAATGTATTAACTGTGGTGCCTGTATTGATGCGTGTGACAACACCATGGATCGCATGGGCTACGAGAAAGGCCTAATTAGTTACACTACCGAGCATCGCTTATCGGGTAAGAGTACCAAAGTCATGCGTCCGAAGCTGCTAGGCTATGGTGCCGTACTACTGGTCATGGTCGGTCTTTTCTTTGCCCAAATTGCAGCGGTAGACCCAGCCGGCATGAGTGTTATTCGCGACCGTAACCAACTGTTCCGCGTTAATAGCTCGGGAGAAGTAGAAAACACCTACACCCTCAAGGTGATCAACAAAACTCAGCAAGTGCAAGAGTACTCGTTGGATGTTGAAGGGCTATCCGATGTAAGCTGGTATGGTAAGCAGACAATTCAGGTCCAGCCAGGTGAGGTATTAAACCTGCCAATGAGTCTTGGTGCCGATCCTGACAAGCTAAACTCTGCGATTACGACAATTCAGTTTATACTCACCGATAAGAGCAACGAATTCACTATTGAAGTAGAAAGCCGTTTTATTAAAAAACTATAGCGCTACTTCAGTGACTAACGGAAAAAGGCTCAGTAATGAGCCTTTTTGTTTATATGTCCCAAAGTATGTTTAACTTTGACGCCCTTACCCCAGACTTTATGTGGTACGCGTTAGAAAGCATCGGCGTTCGCGCAGAATCAGGCTTTCTTCCCCTCAATAGCTACGAAAACCGTGTTTATCAATTCACTGACGAAGAGCGTCGTCGTTATGTCGTCAAGTTTTACCGTCCTGAACGTTGGAGCAATGAACAGATCCAAGAGGAGCACGACTTTACTTTAGAGCTGATTGGCAATGAGATCCCCGTCGCACCACCTGTGCGCATCAACGGTGAAACCCTGCATCACTATCAAGGCTATGCTTTTGCGCTGTTTGATAGCGTGGGTGGTCGCCAATACGAGGTTGACAATTTAGATCAGCTCGAAGGTGTAGGGCGTTTCCTTGGCCGAATCCATAAAGTCGGCAGCCGCCAAGCCTTCCAACATCGCCCTACGATCGGCTTACAAGAATACCTGTATCAACCAAGAGAGATTCTGCAAAACGCCAATATGATTCCAATGCACTTGGAGAACAGCTTCTTCAATGACTTGGATATGCTGATCAAATCAATTGAAAGCCACTGGCAAGAAGGCTTCGATATGATTCGTTTGCATGGCGATTGCCACCCAGGCAATATTTTGTGGCGAGATGGCCCTATGTTTGTTGATTTGGATGACGCTCGTAACGGCCCTGCAGTACAAGACTTATGGATGCTACTGAACGGTGAACGCCAAGACAAACTGATGCAGTTGGATATTGTTTTAGAGGCTTACCAAGAGTTTTGCGACTTTAATCCTGCAGAATTGAAACTAATCGAGCCACTTCGCGGTCTACGAATGGTGCACTATATGGCATGGCTAGCAAAACGTTGGCATGACCCTGCATTTCCTCTCGCTTTTCCATGGTTTAATGAGCCAAAATACTGGGAAGGTCAGGTCCTTGCATTTAAAGAGCAGATCGCCGCTTTAGAAGAAGCACCGCTGTCTTTAATGCCTCTATGGTAAGTCAGGCCAAAAATTCAAAAATGGAGATATTTCGATGAAAAAACTGTTCGCACTGTTTTCTATGCTGATGTTAAGCCTGTCGGCACATGCAGCGCAATTCAAAGAAGGTGAACATTACAAAGTATTGGATCTTGAGGCATCAAAAAAACCTCTTGTGACGGAGTTTTTCTCTTTCTACTGCCCGCACTGTAATAGCTTTGAACCAGTTATCCAGCAACTGAAAAAGCAGTTGCCAGAAGGTACTAAGCTATTAAAAAACCACGTTTCTTTCATGGGTGGCAACATGGGCCCATCAATGAGCAAAGCCTACGCAACGATGGTTGCACTAAAAGTGGAAGACAAAATGGTGCCAGTGATGTTTAACCGCATCCACAATCTAAAGAAAGCACCACGTAATGATGAAGAACTTCGTCAAATCTTCCTTGATGAAGGTGTAGATGCGAAAAAATTCGATTCTGCATTCAAAGGCTTCGCGGTTGATTCAATGGTTCGCCGTATGGACAAGCAATTTGAAAACAGCGGTCTAACCGGCGTTCCTGCGGTTATCGTTAACAACAAATACCTAGTTCAAGCACAAAGCATCAAAACGATGGATGAGTACTTCTCTCTGGTGAACTACTTGCTGACACTAAAATAAGCACATCGATATCAATCAAAAGGGGAACACGTCGCTCCCCTTTTGTTTATTTGTAAATCTCTTGTAGTAACCGATCTTTTTCTTGCCACACATCCCCCAACCATTGCTGAAATTGTCGCTTATAGGGCTTATCGTTGAAGTAATCACCAAGCACTCTTTCATCAACGGGTAACACATTTACACGCACAACCACCTTGCTCATGCGGCCCATCAATAAATCCTTGAACGGTTTATGCGTATTTTCTGGGTACGCCAACGTAACGTCGATAATGCTCTCGAACTGCTCCCCCATCGCCGCTAACGTGTACGCAATCCCGCCCGACTTTGGTTGCAGCAAATATTGATAGTTTGCTTTACTCTTACGCTGCTTTTCTTCGGTAAATCGGGTTCCTTCGACATAGTTAACCACTGTGGTTGGAGTGTGTTTGAATTTAGCGCACGAGCGACGTGTCGTCTCTAAATCTTGACCTCGCTTATGAGGATTGCGGATCAGATACTCTCGCGAATAGCGACGCATAAATGGCATATCGAGCGCCCAACACGCCATCCCGATGAAAGGCACATACAGCAGTTGTTGCTTGAGGAAAAACTTCGGCATGGGAATACGGTCTTTAAACACGCAGCAAAGCACAACAATATCTGTCCAACTGAGATGATTACTGATCAGCAGATACCACCCGTCTTTTTTAAGCGCTTCACCGCCCTGAACATCCCACTCAACACGGTTAGATACCGCCAGAATGCACGCATTAACGGTAGCCCATAACCACATCACCTTATTGGCACAAGCGGTCGCTATCGCTTTTAGCTTTACGCCAGGAAGCAATATTTTAAATACAGCGATAACACAAATTGCGAGTGAACAAACCGCAGAATTGAGAATCACAAAAGAAGCGTTAAAAAAAAATAACAAATATGCCAACATGATAGTCAAACAACAGTGATAATGTGTGAAGAATAAAACAGCGTGTAATTATACTGCGCCTTTGCCACATTGGAACATGCGTGGGAATGGTCAGATTTGTTACCGCAACCAATATGTGCACCACTCATTCGACAACAAGGAGATAACGAATGAAACCAAGGCTACTTCTCTTGCCTTTGGCCTTTGTCGTCAGTTCTGCTCAGGCTCAACTCGCTGAAACCGCAGGTTTTGGCGGTGAAATTTCGCTGAATGCCGGATTCATATCATCAGAATCCAATTTCAATACAGAAAATAGTAACACCATCGATTCTCTCGATAAGCGTGCCGATAGTGACAGTTCCGTTATCGCTGCACCGCTAGGGAGTGTGACATACACCTTTGGTAGCCGACTCAACCACCAAGTTTACGCCGGTACCACACGCTCAGATGTCGCGGTAGGTACACTCGCTTTTCAGTTGGGCTATCAACACGAGCTACAATCTGGCACCGTGCTCGATGTTTCCTATCTGCCGACGGTACTCAAAGGCGAAACTTGGCGCAACCCTTATCAAGTAGGAACCGCACGTAAAGAGACGGATGTTGACGGCAATGCGTATCGCTTTCAGATCAAAGGGTTAATTGATAAAAACTTCAACCTTGATCTTGCTTATGCTGATAAAGACATCGAGCAGGAGGAAGTGACAGACCGCTCACTTGCTCGCGATGCTAACCTTTACTATGTCAAAGGCGACTATCGCATTCCACTCAACCAAACGTCTATGTTGCAACCCGCTTTCACCTACATCAATCAAGATGCCGACGGTAAAGCGGAGTCATTTGATTCGTACGGATTTGACATTAGCTGGTTTAAATTTATCAACCGCCATCGATTGGCCCTCACAGCGGGTTATGCATGGAAAGACTATCAAGCCGCTAGCCAAACTTTTGCTAAAACACGAAATGACGACACCATCAGCCTATTTGCGGCCTACGAATATCAAAACGTATTTGACTGGCAAGACTGGTCGTTCATTTCTTTAGCCGGCTATAGCCAAACTGACTCGAATATCACGTTTTATGAGGAGAAAGAGTACCTATTGTCGCTTGGTCTCAACTACACCTTCTAACGTCCTTCATCGCAACAAGGTGCTTACAAAACTTGTTGCGATGACACTTTGCTGTCTATACCGCTTGCGCCGTAAGCTGTTTCAGTAAACGGTCCATCGCTCGATACCCAAGTGCCTCGGCCAAGTGCGTTCGTTCAATTTGCTCCGCCCCATCCAGATCGGCGATTGTTCGCGCCACTTTGATAATACGATGATACGCACGAATCGAGAGTCCTAAACGGTGCAAAGCGGTTTCAAGAAACTCAGCATCACTCTTGTGCAAGGGACAAAACGCCTCAATTTCTCGACTACCTAGCAGTGCATTGACCTTACCACTGCGGTTTAGCATATTGTTACGCGCATGGCTCACACGCGCTTTTACGATAGCAGTCGGCTCACCGCGATCACCACCTTCTGCTAATGTCCCTTTGGGCAAAGCTGGGATTTCTAAAGACATATCAAAGCGATCTAACAGTGGTCCAGATAATCGACCAAGGTAGCGCAAAATAGCTTGTGGATTGGTGCGCGCTTGATTGCCTTCGTAATATCCTGTCGGGCTTGGGTTCAAGGCTCCAACTAATTGGAAGCGAGCCGGAAAGCGTGTTTTACCTTGCGCTCGAGAGATAATGATCTCGCCAGATTCGAGCGGTTCGCGTAACGAGTCTAGAACTTTACGATCAAATTCGGGCATTTCATCGAGAAACAATAACCCGTTGTGGGCTAAAGAGATCTCCCCTGGTCTGGGTACCGAACCACCGCCGACTAATGCCGCCATTGAACTTGAATGGTGCGGAGAACGAAACGGACGCGACTTCCAGTTATGCTCATTAATTTCACTCTGAGTCAACGATGCCACCGAAGCGGTTTCCATTGCTTCTTCGTCACTCATTTCCGGTAATAAGTCACACAAACGCGAAGCCAACATCGTTTTTCCAGTACCTGGCGGGCCAAGGAAAAGTAAGTTGTGGTTTCCAGCGGCAGCAATCTCCAGTGCTCGCTTACCTTGTTGTTGGCCAATAATATCTTGTAAGTCTCGACCATGTTTTTCGATCGTTTTTCGCTTAGGCGTTTGAAAAAGATTCAGTCGATGTTGACCACAAAGCTCGGCACATACTTCCAGTAATGATTGGGCCGATTTATGTTGTTCCTTCCCCACCAGCGCCGCCTGATCGCCATTCACATGTGGGACGACCAAATGACGTTGAATCTTACTAGCTTCCAGCGCAGCAGGCAGCACACCTTTTACAGGTCTTAGACCACCAGATAGCGCTAACTCACCAACAAATTCGTAGTTTTTGAGCTTATCTGTCGCGATTTGCTCCGAAGCGGCCAAAATTCCCAATGCAATAGGAAGATCAAAACGTCCTCCCTCCTTGGGTAGATCTGCCGGAGCCAAGTTCACGGTGATCCGCTTAGCAGGAAATTGAAAGTTAGAATTAATGATCGCACTGCGTACGCGATCTTTGGACTCTTTTACCGTTGTCTCTGGCAAGCCTACTAAGGTAAACCCTGGCATGCCGTTGCTGATATGAACTTCTACACTAACCGATGGCGCTTGCACCCCGACGCTTGCTCGACTATGAATGATTGCCAGCCCCATACGTTCCTCAATTTTTTTGAACACTCTGTAAACAAATGTTTTATCTGGTTGGTTATGTTATATACCGCGTCCCAATTGAGAGTTAATGTGAAAAAAGAATGACTTTTTGCTTGTCATGCAGCGGAATTGTGTGATACCACTAATGACGCAAACAATTTCGTAGAACATTACACAACATTTTTTAACGAAAAAAGAACGACAGACAGATGAACCTTTTCGCTCATATCAACGCACTGCTAGCCCTGATTATCGTGGTCATTATTGGCACCGCGCGGGGTATTGTGGGCGAAAGGTAACCACAAATTACAAAAAACCCCCGCACTGAAAAGTCCGGGGGTTTTTTTACAACTACAAGTTGTCATCTGTCTAACCCTCGGACAGTTTAACGGGAAGAATGGGAGTGCACATGAAGTGCAATAAATATGGCAATCGCTACGAGCCACAACGTAGCAAAGGAGGTTTACGATGACTGGTGCACAACTTGTCGTAGCCGCTTTAAGACAGCAAGGCATCGAAACCGTTTTTGGCTACCCCGGCGGGGCCATCATGCCAATCTATGATGCTTTGTATGACGGTGGGGTGGAACACATCCTATGCCGTCACGAGCAAGGGGCCGCTATGGCAGCTATCGGGATGGCTCGTTCCACTCAAGACGTTGCTGTGTGCATGGCAACTTCTGGCCCAGGAGCCACTAACCTTGTTACCGGCCTTGCCGACGCTTTCCTTGACTCCGTACCTCTAGTTGCCATCACAGGCCAGGTTGCTAGCTCTCATATCGGTACCGATGCATTCCAAGAAATGGATGTGATCGGAATGTCCCTAGCCTGTACTAAGCACAGCTATCTCGTGACCGAAATTGAAGATCTAGCTCCGACACTTGCCGAAGCCTTTGAGGTCGCAAAAACCGGTCGTCCGGGTCCAGTCATTGTCGATATCGCCAAAGACGTTCAACTCGCTCAAGCACCCACAGACCTTCTTCCTCCATACATAGCACCAGCAATCGAAGATGTCAGCGCTGAAGATATCAAACGTGCGCAAGATGTGCTGGCAGCATCTACTCGCCCAGTGTTGTATGTTGGTGGTGGCGTGCAACTTGCGAAAGCAACCGATGCAGTACGCGAATTTCTTCGCTTAAACCCAATGCCTGCAGTTAGCACATTAAAAGGCCTCGGTACCATTGAACGCCATGATCCCCACTATCTTGGTATGTTGGGTATGCATGGCACCAAAGCCGCCAACCTAGTGGTTCAAGAAGCTGATCTATTGATTGTGGTTGGCGCGCGTTTTGATGACCGTGTGACGGGTAAGCTCGATACGTTTGCACCAAATGCGAAAGTGATTCACATCGACATTGATGCTGCGGAGATTCATAAACTGCGCCACGCCAACGCACCATTACGTGGCGACATCAACACCATTCTCCCTCAGCTAGAACTGACTCAAGATATCTCACCGTGGGTTCATCACAGTGAAAGTCTGCGCAGCGGCTTTAAGTGGCGTTACGACCACCCGGGCGAGTTAATCTACGCACCGCTATTGCTTAAACAGCTGTCTGACATGATGCCAGATAGCTCAATTGTCTCGACCGACGTCGGTCAGCACCAGATGTGGGCAGCGCAACATATCCAGCCACGCGAACCACAAAATTTCATCACTTCTGCTGGCCTTGGCACCATGGGCTTTGGCTTGCCAGCGGCGATGGGTGCTGCAGTCGCACGTCCTGATGATCAGTCTATCCTTATTACAGGTGACGGTTCATTTATGATGAACGTTCAGGAATTGGGCACGCTGAAGCGTCGTCAGATTCCAGTGAAGATTGTCCTTCTTAATAACCAACGTCTTGGCATGGTTCGCCAATGGCAGTCATTGTTCTTTGACGGTCGCCACAGTGAAACCATTCTTGATGACAACCCAGATTTCGTGATGTTAGCAAAAGCGTTCGATATCCCGGGCAAAACCATCACCAAGAAAGAAGAAGTCGAACCTGCTCTCAAAGAGATGCTAGCGAGTGAAACTTCTTACATGCTTCACGTTTTGATTGATGAAGAAGAAAACGTGTGGCCATTGGTGCCACCTGGCGCATCAAACAGTGATATGTTGGAAAATACATAGGAGACAATCGCATGGACAGATATTTACTCGACATCAAAGCCGATGACAAACCGGTACTGTTGGAGCGCGTTCTACGTGTGATTCGTCACCGAGGCTTCGTGATCAAACAAGTCGCTGCTACGCAAAACCACGAAAGCAAAGTAGCCAGCGTCGAGATCATCGTCGACAGCGATCGACCAATCTCGTTTTTGATCAATCAAATAGAGAAGTTGTGGGACGTTCGTAAGGTTGAGGTGCTAAAAATCCGCAACGATGAACTGCCAAATCACAACTTACAACAACACGTAAGTGCATAAGGAAGGCAACAAATGGCAACGAAAACTGCAGATTTCATTTGGTTTAATGGTGAGATGGTTCCATGGGCAGAGGCGAACGTTCACGTTCTGACTCACGCAATGCACTATGGTACATCCGTGTTTGAAGGCGTGCGCTGTTACAACACACCAAAAGGCCCAATTGTCTTCCGTCACCGTGAGCATGCACAACGTCTAAAAGATTCTGCCAAGATTTACCGCTTTCCGATCCCTTTCTCTGTAGAAGAAATCATGGAAGCGACCCGCGAAACACTGCGCCAAAACAAACTCGACAGCGCTTACATTCGTCCATTGGGTTTTGTCGGTAATGTTGGCTTAGGCGTATGTCCACCAGTTGGCACTGAGATGGATCTAATCATTGCAGCATTTCCTTGGGGCTCTTACTTAGGCGAAGAAGCGCTAGAAAAAGGTGTCGATGCGATGATTTCAAGCTGGAACCGCGCTGCGCCAAACACCATCCCAACTGCAGCTAAAGCAGGCGGTAACTACCTATCTTCACTACTGGTTGGTGGTGAAGCGCGTCGTCACGGTTACGACGAAGGTATTGCGCTAAGCGTAGATGGTTACCTATCGGAAGGGGCTGGTGAAAACATCTTCGTTATCAAAGATGGCGTAATCACCACACCACCAGCAACTAGCGCGATTCTACCGGGCATCACTCGCGACTCGATCATGACAATTGCACGCGATAAAGGCTACGAAGTCCGTGAAGCGAACATTGCTCGTGAAGCCCTTTACCTTGCCGATGAAGTCTTCATGACAGGTACTGCGGCTGAGATTGTACCAGTGGCAACCATCGACAAGATTGAAGTGGGCACTGGTAAGCGCGGCCCTATCACTAAAGAACTACAAGCAGCCTACTTTGGCCTATTTGACGGCACCACGGAAGATAAGTGGGGCTGGTTAGACTATGTGTACCCAGAACAGAAGTAAGAAGGATCAGGAAATGCCAAAATATAGATCAGCTACCACCACACATGGTCGTAACATGGCGGGTGCACGAGCACTGTGGCGTGCAACGGGTGTGAAAGAAGAAGACTTCGGTAAACCAATCATCGCCGTTGTAAACTCGTTTACTCAATTTGTTCCGGGTCACGTACACCTGAAAGACATGGGTCAGCTTGTAGCGCGTGAAATCGAAAAAGCTGGCGGTATTGCGAAAGAATTCAACACCATCGCGGTTGATGATGGTATCGCAATGGGTCACGGCGGCATGCTGTACTCACTGCCTTCACGCGAACTGATCGCAGACTCTGTGGAGTACATGGTCAACGCGCACTGTGCCGATGCCATGGTATGTATCTCTAACTGTGACAAAATCACTCCGGGAATGTTGATGGCATCTATGCGTCTCAACATCCCGGTTATCTTTGTTTCTGGTGGTCCAATGGAAGCGGGTAAAACCAAGCTTTCTGATCAGATCATCAAACTAGACCTTGTAGATGCGATGATCCAAGGCGCGGATCCAAAAGTGTCTGATGAGCAAAGCGAGCAGATCGAACGCAGCGCATGTCCAACGTGTGGATCGTGTTCAGGCATGTTCACTGCAAACTCAATGAACTGTCTAACGGAAGCACTGGGTCTTTCTCAACCAGGTAACGGTTCTATGCTGGCAACGCACGCTGACCGTGAACAACTGTTCCTTAATGCAGGTCGTCGTATCGTTGAACTGACTCGTCGTTACTACGAGCAAGATGACGAATCAGCACTGCCACGCAACATCGCTACGTTTGATGCGTTCGAAAATGCGATGGCACTGGATATTGCAATGGGTGGCTCAACCAACACCATTTTGCACCTGTTGGCTGCAGCGCAAGAAGGTGAAGTGGATTTCGATATGGAAGATATCGATCGCCTATCACGCCAAGTACCACACCTATGTAAAGTGGCACCATCTACCCAGAAATATCACATGGAAGACGTACACCGCGCTGGTGGCGTCATGGCAATTCTTGGTGAGTTAGATCGTGCAGGTCTTCTACACAATGATGCGCGCACCGTGCTTGGCCTTTCGATGAAAGAGCAGCTGGCGAAATACGACATCATCCAAACTGAAGACGAAGAAGTACTTAAGTTCTACCGCGCAGGTCCTGCGGGAATTCGTACTACTCAAGCGTTCTCACAAGATTGCCGCTGGGATCGCCTTGATGACGACCGTGCGGAAGGCTGTATTCGTACTATCGATCATGCCTTTAGCCAAGAAGGTGGCCTAGCCGTTCTATCAGGCAACATCGCATTAGATGGTTGTATCGTTAAGACTGCTGGTGTGGATGAGAGCATTCATAAATTCACTGGCCCAGCCGTAGTTTTCGAAAGCCAAGAAGACGCCGTAGAAGGCATCTTAGGCGGCAAAGTAAAAGCTGGCGACGTGGTTGTTATCCGTTACGAAGGCCCTAAAGGTGGTCCGGGCATGCAAGAAATGCTTTACCCAACCACTTATCTAAAATCGATGGGCCTTGGCAAAGAGTGTGCACTTCTGACTGACGGCCGTTTCTCTGGCGGCACATCAGGTCTTTCTATCGGCCACGCCTCTCCTGAAGCAGCAAACGGCGGTGCAATTGGCCTGGTAAAAGAAGGCGATATGATTGCAATTGATATTCCAAACCGTTCAATTTCACTCCAAGTGTCTGAACAAGAACTTGCTGAGCGCCGTGCAAAACAAGACGAACTAGGCTGGAAACCAGTTGACCGCCAACGTGAAGTTTCATTTGCACTCAAAGCGTACGCGAGTATGGCAACCAGTGCTGACAAGGGTGCAGTACGAGACAAGTCGAAGCTAGAGGGCTAGCAATGATGGAAGCTCAACCCGAAAAACAAGTGAACCAAACTGGCGCAGATTATCTGCGCCAAATCCTTCGCGCACCTGTTTATGAAGTAGCAACAGTGACGCCACTGCAAGAAATGCCTCGTTTATCTGCACGTATCGGGAATAACGTGCAGATCAAGCGTGAAGATCGCCAACCCGTACACTCGTTCAAATTGCGCGGTGCATACAACATGGTGGCGAGTTTATCTGAAGCACAAAAAGCCGCTGGTGTCATTGCAGCATCGGCAGGTAACCACGCTCAAGGCATGGCGCTCTCTGGTACTAAGCTAGGCATCAAAACCACCATCGTGATGCCTAAAACCACACCAGACATCAAAGTCGATGCGGTACGTGGCTTCGGTGGCAATGTAGTGCTGCACGGCAGCAACTTCGATGAGGCAAAAGCGGAAGCGGAACGCCTTTCTGATCTGCATGGATACACATTTGTCCCTCCTTTCGATCACCCACTGGTGATTGCAGGTCAAGGCACCATAGGCATGGAAATGCTGCAGCAAAATGGTCACCTTGATTACATCTTCGTCCCTGTCGGTGGTGGCGGTTTGGCTGCCGGTGTTGCGGTACTCGTGAAGCAGCTAATGCCAGAAATCAAAGTGATTGCGGTCGAGCCAGAAGATTCTTCATGCCTCAAAGCGGCATTGGATGCAGGTGAACCAGTAGTATTAGACCAGGTCAGCATGTTTGCCGATGGCGTTGCAGTAAAACGCATTGGTGAAGAGACGTTTCGTCTATGCCAAAAGTACATTGATGGCCATATTGCAGTCTCTAGCGATGAAATCTGCGCAGCAGTAAAAGACATCTTTGAAGACACCCGTGCGATTGCAGAGCCTTCTGGCGCGCTTGCTCTGGCGGGTTTGAAGAAGTTTGCTGAGCAAAACAAACTGCAAGGTAAGAATTTAGGTACTGTGCTGTCTGGTGCCAACACTAACTTCCATGGCTTACGTTATGTTTCTGAGCGTTGCGAGCTTGGTGAGAAACGTGAAGGTTTGCTTGCCGTCACCATTCCTGAGCGTCAAGGTGCCTTCTTTGAGTTCTGTAACCTCATTGGCGGCCGCGCCGTAACGGAGTTTAACTACCGCTACAACGATGACGCATTGGCAAATATCTTTGTCGGTGTGCGTTTGCAAGGCGGTCAGGAAGAGCTAGAACATATCATTCACGACTTACGTGATGGTGGCTACCCAGTGGTTGATTTGTCTGATGATGAAATGGCGAAGCTGCACGTGCGCTACATGATTGGTGGTAAGCCGTCTAAGCCGCTTAAAGAGCGCCTATACAGCTTTGAATTCCCAGAATATCCGGGAGCGCTACTCAAGTTCTTAAGCACACTCGGTACTCATTGGAATATCAGCTTGTTCAACTACCGTAACCACGGCGCTGACTACGGACGTGTTTTATGTGGTTTCGAGTTAGATGAAAGCGATTTAGCTCAGTTTTCTGCACATTTACGTGAACTTGGCTATCAATGCAAAGACGAGACAGACAACCCATCGTATAAGTTTTTCTTGTCATAAAACGCCACATTTCAAATATATCAAAGACAACACCTCGCATTAGCGAGGTGTTTTTATGACTGTAACCAATCTTTATGTAGCTGATTAGGCGACCCAAGATAGTCCACCATCCACTGGATCAATTTATGATTATCATCTTTGCGCCATACTAAGCAGCAGTGACTGAGCGGTTTATCATCCGGCATGACCTTCTCCACCAGCACACCATCATTGATTAAGGGTGTTGCAATATGACGTGGCATGTAACCCACGCCCACCCCATTTTTTAAACATTCAATCGCACTATACCAATTGGGCAATAATAATCGGCGCTGTTGCGGATAATGGCCAGTATGGCGTTTTGGCAGCACGTTCGAAGTATCATCAAGACAGATCGCCGGAAATTGACTCACAAACTCTTCAGTAAGCACTTGTTGTCGAACGCAAGGATGAGCGGGTGACATTACAAATGCCCAATCTAATACGCCCATATCTTTGACTTCAAAATCTCCCCCAACGGGAACCGCAGATGTCGCGCCAACGACAATGTCAGCTCGACCTTGTGCTATGGCTTCCCAAGAACCATTGAAGACCTCCATATTGATCTGCAATTCAGCAAATTCAAACTCGCGATAGAAATCTTCCACCAAAGGTTTGAGTTTTTCTAACTTCACCACGTTATCTAAGGTCAGCTTTAACGTGCTTTTCCATCCTTGAGCCGCTCGCCGCGTTTGTGCTTTCACCTCTTCCATTTGACGCAGCAAAGAGCGCGCCTCGGCCATAAAAAGTTCACCCGCTGGAGTTAGCTCGACTTTCCTTGGTAAACGTCGAAACAGCACCACATCTAAATCTTGCTCGACCTGCCTTACTCCATAGCTGATGGCTGAGGGGACTTTATGCAATACCTCAGCCGCAGCGGTGAAACTGCCTAAACGGGCAACCGTATCCAGCATTTCCAAAGACGCTTTAGAGAACATGATTTAACCTTTCAAAAAATTTGATTGATAACCAACAATTTTAGCGTTTTATTTTCTCAAAATCGAAAAATAGAATAATAAGG
>NZ_JAWOTC010000053.1:0-34343 GCF_033338675.1 Vibrio sp. Vb1574 | reverse complement strand
CTGAAACTCAGTATATTGTTTGATAATTATTCAATTTCGGACGACTTGGTTTTCTGTCCGAATTACGCAACAAAGCCTAGTCACCACTTAATTCAACCTAGGTGTTTCAGGGCGATAATAAATTCAATGGGAGTCATCTAAACATCCTCAGACGCCATCAAACTAATGATTCCACAGAAAAGATTAACACCAAACGCCTACTAAAAATAACTCAGATTAAGGCGTCATTTAACCCGTGTATCAATCTTCTTTTACCTTCTATTTAGGCACTAGAATCACTAACCTTCTATTTTATCTTTGAAGGCACAGATAAAAAGATGCATGATTAAAAAGGAAAAATAGCGGATAACGGTTTAACAAGCACTCGGAGCTTGGAGGCAATTTTGAACAAATTACTAATGATATTTGCGTTGGTTTCTTTACCTTGCTTGGCCTCTGATGATGTTGAAGATCCCTGCAAAGTAAAAGGCGGTGGCGTTATGGCTGGTTATCAGTGTGTAGAAAAGAAAATGGAATCTGCAGATAAAGAGCTTAACGAAAGTTACAAGGAAGCAATCGCTAGAATAGGTGAGGAAGAAAAAGCACTAAGGGAAACATGGTCTCAGACCGAACTGGTAGAGCCATTTCGAAAGGCCCAAAGAGCTTGGCTAAAATACAGAGACGCCGAATGTGAATTTACGGGCCTGTCTTCCACGCCCTCACCCTGGCAAGGTGTCCAGATTGAAGAATGTAAGTTAAGAATGACGTTAGAACGCGTCGAGTACTTCAATGGTGTATACGTAGGCTAAACGGATTACATCTAACAAAGCACTTCAATAAGATTCGCAACTCTTGGCAATTTCAGTTTAAATGTACTCTGTGTTTAAGATGCAAGCGTTCAGGTTGTGCGTAAAGCTAATATGGGTGTGAAATAATTATGGAAAAAGACGATTTAGTTGGGCTAGTAGTTAAGTATTTCGAGAAAATAGATGCCGGTGATCCTAGCTATCTGGATCTATTCTCAGAGGATGTTGATTTTTTCTTTCCTAAATTTGGGCAAGCGAAAGGAAAGAGTGCCTTAGTGGAGTTTGGCAATAGGATTGGTAGCTCGTTGATTAGTATCTGGCACGACATAGACGGCTTTCAAATAACGACTGCTGGAAACAAGGTCATTGTTGAAGGACAGGAAGGCGGCGTAATGAGTGATGGTACCTCTTGGCCGGACAACAAAGTTTCCATAGGGCGTTTTTGTAGTGTATTTGAGTTTGAAGGAAAAATGATAAGTCGTATGTTTGTGTACGTAGACCCTGACTTCCCGAGTCGAGATTTTGAGAGAATTTCCGTGCTGTCAGGCGAGAGCAACGTGCGACAAACTGTTCAAGCCTGAATACTACCGCTACCGCATAGCATCTTTGTTATGCGGTAGTATTCGTAGTTAAGGTGTGTTGAGGGCTTTGATATCGCTTTACTCGCACCTTATCAGTGCGTTAGCCACATTCCCTTACTGATAGAAATGCTACTTTCTTCAATCGTCCTGTATTATGATAATGAAAAAGATTGCATTAATTTTAAGATTAAAATGAACCAAAAATTTTTTCTAAAACTACTCCCTGTCCCTTTTCTTCTAACCGGTTGCCAGTCTACGCAAAGCCAGCTACAGCCTATACCTGAAAACGTATTATCAAACCTATCGACTCAATGGGCAGTGGTAGAGGCCTGTTTTCATTCCGATGCTTATAGCTTAGAGCAATCGGTAAACTATCGAGAGGCCATTAACTATTCTTTTTCTACTTGGCTAGTCGATCAGTCCGATATCGATCAGTCTGTAAATGAAGCTCGTATAGCGTTATCAGAATATCAGTCTCAGAATGATGGTTTAGGAACAACATGTAAGGATTGGCACCTACCCCTAGAATCTGGATTGCGAGAAGTTAACAATCATAAGAATCAAGTGGCGATAGACCAGCGGCGAGCACATGAAATACATAAAGCAAACGCTTCTAAACCTGTGACGTATTCAACACCAGCATCTACTTCGACTAGTAATGTTGTTCACTGTTACAAATTGGAAGACGTTAGCTTGAATAAGAACATTCAAACGTTTAATGGAATGATATGCCCTATAGGCTGGCTTAAATATTATGGCTATTAATGTATTTGATTAATACAGGACTTAAGAATGAACTCTAAGTTTAATTTTTAGTTCAAGATTGGGTTTCTTGTTTACAATGTTATGTTTCCAGTTGGATTACCGTATTCGAATAGATTGACGAAGTTAATCAATATATGTGTATTGATGCTTACTTTTTATCGAGTTATCTTTGTTTGATAGCCATTAAAACGAGTAAGGAAACAAAGTGACTGTGTTAACAAAAGGCATACACCACGTAGGTTTAACCGTATCTAACCTAGAAGCAAGCGCGAAGTTTTTCACTGAACAATTAGGTTGGAGTGAAGTAAAAAGAAATCCAGACTACCCGGCAATATTTGTGAGTGATGGGCATATCATGCTTACACTATGGGCGGCTAAGGCTGATGCCGCCACTCCATTTGACAGAAAAACGAATATTGGTTTGCATCACTTAGCTTTACTCGTAGAGACTGAGAAGCAACTCTATGAGTTGCGTGATCAATTTATGGCGTCGGGAATCGAAATTGAGTTTGGTCCCGAGCTTGTTAAAACAGGACCCGCAAAACATTTAATGTGTTACGACCCAAGTGGTATTAGGGTTGAGTTTTTCTGGGCGGGCTCATAAAACAAACATAACAAAGTTTTATAATAGGGATTTGGTACACATGGCATTGTTAGTTTGCACCGCCTTTGGTATTTAAGGTGCTTAGCAGAAGCTTGTGTATCGAATGCCCCTCCCCTCCTACTACACATTTTGCGACTTACGAGTAAGTCCAAAAGGATAAATGTTATGTATAAAATCGGCGTTGTTTTATTTGATGATTTCACGGATGTCGATTTCTTTCTTATGTATGACTTGCTGGGGCGCACAACCGACAGTTGGACAGTAAGTATACTTGGAACTAAATCTGAACATCATTCCCACCTCGGTATGAAAGTTAAAACAGACGGACACCTTTCTGAGGTGACGAATCAAGATGTCGTTCTTATTACAAGCGGCAAACGGGGTATTCCAGCCGCTTTAAAAGATGCTGAATTTATGTCAGCGTTGAATCTTGATCCAAATAGGCAGCTAATAGGTTCGATTTGTGCGGGATCATTCATCCTCCATGAACTCGGTTTACTAAAAGGCAAGCGATTAACAACAAACCCAGATGCAAAGGATGTTCTACAAAGTATGGGAGGAGATGTTCAGGATCTGCCTCTCGTGATAGACGGTAATGTAGCGACGGCCGGTGGCTGTCTTTCACTGATGTATCTAATTGGTTGGTTAACAGAGCGGCTATTTGACTCAAACAAACGAAAAGCTATACAAAATCAATTGATACCTGCTGGGCAATTAGAGCTATTTGAAGAGCTTATTGCCACAACAATTCAATCAGCAGAGTTAGCAAGCTCGGATAACAAGGCGTTAAATAATCATTCATAACATGTGGTGTTTTACATTACGTTAGTTTTAGTGTTTAGGGTAAGTCACACATCAGTCTTGTGTGACTTACCCTTGAACATAACGCCACTTGGGGAAATTAACTTACAGGGAGTAAATCAATTGGTAAAAATGTACGGTTCTGAGGAGACAAGAGCGTTTTGCTGTAATTGTAAAGAAGTAACGCTACATCGGTACGAAAGCTTCTCTAAAGCGCAGGAAAAGACCGAGAAAAAAGCTAAAGGTTTCTTCTCAGGTCTATTTGCAGCAATAATTAGCTCATTAATGGAAGGCGAAGCGACTGGTGACTACAAATGTACAATATGCGGCACCAATCTTCACACGCCAGATAATTTAGATTAATAGTCAGTGTCTCTAATGCCACGGCTAGTAGCACGCAACATAATTTATAGACGGCTCTAGTGGGTTTGAAGCGTATACACCTTATGCATTGCATTTAGGGTTTTGAGGTAGTGTTGCGGATCAAGTAGTGCGCTTTTATCTCTAACAAGGGGCTAAAGCAGAGCAAAAACAAGGGACAAGAAAAGAAGTAGTTTTACTTGAGTATCAATGAATTACAGACACAAAAAAGCCCACCAAAAGGTGGGCTTTTTCTAAAATTTGGTGGGTCCGGGCGAACTCGAATCGCCGACCCCTACCATGTCAAGGTAGTACTCTAACCAACTGAGCTACGGACCCAAATTTTGTGTTCCTAACCATTCAATTCAGAATGGTGCGTCCGAGTGGACTCGAACCACCGACCCCCGCCATGTCAAGGCGATACTCTAACCAGCTGAGCTACGGACGCATTTCTCTGGAACGACGAGGATATTAGCTATAAGCGAACGACGGTGCAAGCACAAATTTGCCAACTTTGAACCGTTTGGCGAAAATGTAAACTCAACACGCGTTTTCAGATGATTTTATCGACAAGAACTGGGCCTGTAGGGTTTAAAAGTGTGATCTATATAACTTTTATTATCTCACTTAATTGTCGTAAGGCACTTCACTGAGCATCCAAATCTGTAAGGTTTGCGATACCTTAGGGCAAGTACCAAACAAAATCTGATATTTAGGTTTAAATGGTTCGCCGATATAGGTTGTACGGATCAACTCTCCTGTTTTAACATCCACTTGAGTGCTCACCCTGCCTTTGAAGTTTTGAAATATGACAAACTGCTCACTGTGGTAAACCATTTGCTCTCGGTAAAACAAGAAATGATCTTGGGGTGTCTCTGTCAATTCACACTCTAGTGGTTTCAAATTAGGTATCGCACTAACATTAGATGCGATGAACAATGCTGACAAAATCCATCCGTATCGCATATGGCTGCCCTATTCTGCACTCTTTTTCAAAGTATAGGCCCTGCCTTGATGACTGATACAAAAAAGGCTTTGATCATCTCTAATCAAAGCCCCTTGTTTCTGCTGGTTAATTGTCGTGTTTAGTCGTCCGCCTCAAACACAACGTTATAATTTTCGGTGTATGTACAATTCGGCTGACGGCTACAAGTAAAGAAACGTCTCCCTTTGAACTCACCTTGGCTTGCGGTTTTAATGATCATCGGACTGCCGCATTTTTTACAAAAACGCACTTCTTTATCGGGCTCAATCAAATCAATGTGTGCCGCAAGCAAACGACGTAATCGCCCAACTTGATAACTGTGCTTTATCGAGGCGCCAATTAAAGGCAGGTTGGCCGTCTTACAAACATGAATCAATAACTTTTGTCTTTCTATCTTACCCTTGTTTAGCTCCTGCCCATTATCCAATTCAACGATAACGCGCGGCTCTAGTGTCCTTGGGTCACAAATAACGTAATCAAAATAGCTTCGAGATATACGATTGTTCGCGACAAAAAACTGCTTCTTATTTTTGATTTCTTTTGGCGTAACCAAACTGGACATGTTTACTTTCGCGAATACTACGGCATGCTCCCCTACCGCCGCTCTTAACGCATTATAGAACGCACCCTCTTGACCTCTGAGCAGAGGGCCTTTCGAGCGATAAGGATAATCACGCGTGTCATCGTGCTTAATCACGTACTTTTGAATAACAAAGAAGAATAAAACCAGAAGAACAACAATGATAAAAATGTTGGTCATAAATAAAGTGCATCCAAAACAACTCGTTGCTCAAAGCGTAAATGGAAATGTTATGCAGAGCAACAAAACCTCGCAATTTTGAGGCGCCACGACGATAGCGAGAAACAGAAAATTTTGCTCACCAATAAAAACGAGCCAATCACACACTTGGATTGGCTCGTTTAAATTTTGTTAATACATTATGTATGCTAAGAATCAACTATTAGCGTCTGGCTGATTCTCTGGCATCGCATCAATAAAAGCTGGCAGTTGATTGCATGACTGCACAACAGCGTTAATGGTTGGATAAAGAGAGGTATCTACACCAAAGCGTTGTGCGTTATAAAATTGTGGTACCAGACAAATATCGACAATAGATGGCGAGCTTGTCAGGCTAAACTTGCAATCACCATTTAGTTTACGATGCTTCTGAAGTTTCTCTTCTAATGCTGTAAAACCTTTGTGGATCCAGTGATGAATCCAAGCGACTTTGCGCTCTGGCTCGCAAGCTAACTCCCCCTCTAAATACTGTAGAACTCTTAAGTTATTCAGGGGATGAATCTCCATTGCAATATCCTGAGCCAAAGCTAGCGCTTGGTATCGAAGCGGCGTTTGCTCGGGGATCACAGTGACATCCGGGTAGTGTTCTTCTAAGTATTGAATGATCGCCAGTGACTGGGTTAACTGAACCTCCCCATCCACCAGCAAAGGAACCAGTTCAGAAGCGTTTAACTCATGGTACTCGTCACTATGTTGTTCGCCACCATTGCGCACCAAGTGTACCGATTTTGAATCATACGATAACTCTTTAAGATTCAAGCAAATACGCACACGATACGCCGCCGATGATCGCCAGTATCCGTATAAAATCATGCTATCGCTCATATCGTCTCCCAACCAGCACTATTAGTGCTTGAGATATTGGCTAACTTGTTGGTCAATCGAACCGAATATGTTGTTGCCATCCGCATCGAACATTTCCAATCTGATTGAATCTCCAAACGACATAAAGTTAGTCGACGGCTTACCATCACGAATGGTTTCAATCATGCGAACTTCCGCGATACATGAATAACCAACACCACCCTCCTCAATCGAAGTGCCATGTTCGGTGCCTTGCTTATTAGATACCGTGCCAGAACCTATAATTGCCCCAGCAGATAGCGGGCGCGTTTTAGTCGCATGAACAATTAAGTCTGCAAAATCAAACGTCATATCGATACCCGCATTTGGGCGACCAAACGGCTTGTGGTTGTAGGTCGAGAGCAATGGTAAATGCACTTTGTTTTCGTACCACGCTTCGCCGAGTTCGTCAGGTGTTACTGCCACAGGAGAAAACGCAGAAGAAGGTTTAGATTGGAAAAAACCAAACCCTTTAGCTAACTCTGCAGGAATTAGGCCACGCAGCGACACATCATTCACCAGCATGATCAAACGAATCGACTCCTGAGCCTCTGCAACACTTGCGCCCATTGGTACGTCACCAGTTACCACAGCAACTTCACCTTCGAAATCAATACCCCATTCATCACTGGCAAACTCGATATTGTCACAAGGTCCAATAAAGGCATCAGAGCCTCCTTGGTACATCAACGGGTCCGTCCAAAAACTCTCTGGCATTTCAGCGCCGCGAGCTTTTCGAACCAACTCAACGTGGTTTACGTAAGCACTGCCATCAGCCCACTGATAAGCGCGAGGAAGCGGCGATTCACAGTAGTGCGCTTCAAACTCTTCATACCCTGCAATCGTGCCATTGTTCAGTGCAACGTATAGCTCTTCCAGTTGTGGTGCTAGCGTATCCCAGTTATCAAGCGCCACCTGCATCGTCGGTGCTAAGTTCATGGGGTGGAAAATTTCTGTCGCTGGTACGCAGCGCGTTAAGTCTTTGCTCACGACCATCAACAAACCGTCACGAGTGCCATTTTTCTTGGTTGCTAATTTCATCCTTGCCTCTTACTTCTCTTGCCAGCTATAGACGTATTCTTTGTTTTCTACTTTTTCCAGCTCATCCGAAAACTGAAGTGCGTGACGCGTATCAATCATGACCGCGACTTCGTCGGCAAAAGTCTTCTTATGCTCTCGCCCTGCCTTGAAAGCTTTCGGGTGAGGGCCATGTGTAAAACCTGCTGGATGGAATGTCACCATACCCGCTTCAATGTTGTCACGACTAAAGAAGTCACCTGCATGGTAGAACAAGACTTCGTCATAATCGTCATTGTTGTGGTAGAACGGTACTTTGAGCGCTCCAGGATCACTTTCAATTGGACGAGGAACGAAGGTGCACACCACAAATCCTGCTCCTACAAATGTAGTATGTGCAGAAGGCGGTAAATGGTAACGATGTGACATAAGTGGACGAATATCACGCCAGTTCACTTTTACTACCGCCAAATCACCATGCCACCCAATCGCATCCAGCGGGTTGAATGGGTAAGTGATAACACTGACTTTATCGTGGCGTTTCACCTGAACCTGTGTTTGATTCTCAGAATATTGAGCACGGAACTGATCGTTGATCGACGGCGTTTCTAAAACCGCCGGATCAAACACCGCGTGGTTTCCAACCATGCCTTTTTCGGGCAATGTATAAGCCGCATCGGTGTTTTCAATCATCAGAATGAACATCGGCTCGCTTGGTTCTAAACGCCAGCTCGTTGAGCGCGGGATCATGACATAATCCCCTTCGCTCACTTTCAAATGACCATAATCACAGTAGAGATCTGCCGTACCTTGGTGGATGAATAGCAGTTCGTCGCCATCTGCATTTCTCACCAAGAAGTCCATTTTTTCATCCATACGCCAAACACGAACTTTACAATTCGCGTTGTGTAATAGATGCGGGACTGCCCAAGGGGTAATATGGCTGGCTTTTTCGACTAGATTAAAATCAAACGCTCGTGGACGTAGCTCGCCCTCCCACTCAGACCACCCCGTTGGGGCATGTTGATGATGAAAATGTGTTGCGGGGCCGAAGAAGCCACTTCGACCTGCCTCACGTTCATAAATTGCCTCTTCCGGGAAGTCAGCATGTGCTTGTTTAGAGCACACTCCCTCCCGGTGAGGGAATGTGATCCATTTATGCATCGCTCAATACTCCTCGGCGAATTTGGTCTTCTTCTATCGATTCAAACAACGCTTTGAAGTTACCCTCGCCAAAGCCTTCATTGCCTTTACGTTGGATGATTTCGAAGAACACAGGGCCGATAACGGTTTGAGTAAAGATTTGTAGCAAGATGCCATCTTTCGTTGGTGCACCATCAATAAGAATCTGCAAATCACGAAGCTTGCTTACATCTTCACCGTGGCCTTCAACACGCTGATCGACTTTCTCGTAATAAGTATCTGGCGTTGGCATAAAGTCCATGCCTCGCTCACGCAAGGTTTTGACCGTTTCGTAGATGTCGTCAGTGGTCAATGCGATGTGTTGAATACCTTCGCCATTGTATTCACGGATAAACTCTTCAATCTGTGATTTATCATCTGACGACTCATTGATAGGAATTCGGATTTTGCCGCAAGGTGCGGTCATCGCACGGCTGACAAGACCAGTCAGCTTACCTTCGATATCGAAATAACGAATTTCGCGGAAGTTACCAATGCGCTCATAGAAACCAGACCAGACATCCATGTTGCCTTGCTTAACGTTGTGCGTTAAGTGGTCGATTTCGTAAAGACCAACATTCGCTTTTGATAAACGTTCATCAGCATCATCATAAAAACGAAAATCGACATCATAAATACTCTGCTTTCCATAACGGTCGACAAAATAAAGCAAGCTTTCACCGATGCCATAAATAGCAGGAATGCTTAGCTCCATCGGCCCAATTTCCGTTTTATATTCTTTACCGCCATTCTCTAACGCATGCGCCAGAGCAACGGTGGCGTCTTTCACACGAAATGCCATGCCACAAACTGACGGACCGTGAACTTTGGCGAACCCCTCAGCTTGGCTATGCGGCTGCGCATTCACAATAAAGCTAATGTCACCTTGTCGATATAACCACGCTTCTTTTGAGCGATGCTTTGCAATTTCCGCAAAACCTAACGATATAAACAGATCTTTAAGCTGTTGAATGCCTTTGTTGTCAGCAGCGGTATATTCAACAAACTCAAATCCGTCTGTTCCTAGTGGGTTATATGCATCAACCATGACTTTCTCCTTGTCTCAGTAGCTTTTGTTTGGACTTATTTTTCTAACTTGGCGCAGGTCTTGAGAAATTGGAATACGTGGGGAGAAATCTTTACCTTGGCGATTTTTACGCATAATTGTAAAATATATGTTACACACAGGAGGCGCGTCGAATCTACTTTCGTAAACATCAAATAAACTGCTTATTTTCAATACATTAGATTGATATTTTCGGCTTTACGCCAACACATAAAATGTAAACAAGTTGTTACTTTGGCATTTTATCTTGGCAACGTAACTCAAAAAGTAAAAGGGTATGGAAAATCTATTGCACCCTATCTCTATCCGATTTATTCATTTGCTCCTGCAAAACATCAAAAGTAATGTTTCGTGACGCTTCATACAGTTCGAAAGGCTCATCGGTCAGAATCGTGTCATGGATACCCCTTTATTGATTCACCTCAGTTTTATTTAAAAGTAACTGTGCCATAAGTGGTGCTCTGTTCCCTATCGAGCCGAGCCACAAGGCTTCACGCTCGATCAGAAAAAGAGACTTCTAATGACACACATCAATCAAGAACGCTTAGTTGAACATTTTTGCCAACTGGTACGTATCGATAGCGAATCAACAAACGAAAAACAAATTGCAGAAACACTGGCAGAGCAGCTAGGCGACCTAGGCTTTACCGTGCACAAGCTTCCAGTACCTAAGCACATTTCTAACGGCTTTAACGTGTACGCCCGTTTAGACGGCAAAAAAGACGGCTCTATCCTAATGAGCTGTCATATGGATACAGTCACACCGGGCATTGGCATTGAGCCAATCATCGAAGACGGCGTTATCCGTTCAAAAGGCAATACGATTCTTGGTGGCGATGATAAATCTGGTATTGCTGCCATCATGGAAGCCGTTCGTTGTATTCAAGCGGAAAACCTTGAGCACAAAACGTTAGAACTTGCTTTCACCGTGTATGAAGAAGGCGGTTTATTCGGTTCACAATACTTCGATATGTCACACGTCACTTCAACGGAAGCAATCGTGTTAGATACGGGTGGCCCTATTGGCACTATTGTGACCGCAGCCCCAGGCCAGCAAAAAATCGTGGCAACAATCAAAGGTCGACCAGCACATGCAGGGCTTGCGCCAGAAGAAGGCATCAGTGCGATCATGGTGGCGGCAGATGCCATCAACCAAATGAAGCTGCTTCGCATCGACGAAGAAACGACAGCCAACATCGGTATAGTGAATGGCGGTCAGGCCACAAACATTGTTATGCCTGAATTAAAAATCGTGGCAGAAGCACGCTCCCTGAATGGCGATAAACTAGATGCTCAGGTCAATCATATGATCTCAACATTAGAGTCTGTCTGTGAAAAACACGGTGCAGAAGTCGACATTGAATCTAGCCGAGCCTACGACGCTTTTGTTATTGAAGAAAACCACCCGCACGTAAACGCTATAAAAGCAGCGTTTTCAGAGTTGGGAATTGACGCCTTCACAAAAGGCACTGGCGGCGGTAGCGATGCCAACAACTTTAACAAGAAAGGTCTCACAACGGTCAATCTTTCAACTGGCATGACAAAAGTACACACGACAGAAGAGTTTATCGCGGTAAGTGATATGGTCAAAATCACTGAGTTCGTGAAACATTTCCTAGTCAGTTAACGTCGTGCCTTTTGAAGAGCAGACTGACTATCTTCCCCTTCTAGCCTGTGCTTGAAGGGGATTTTAATTTGTATCGAAGCAAAATTACTTCCCGTCATGCCAACTTGATATCAGATCTTCAAAGAAATTCCCCTAGCTCACTTTTTGAGACCAGACAGCTCAATACCTGACACCCTGTTACAGTAATGTTAAAACTCGATTGTGTAGACAATTTATACAATATACATTTTTGGCATCTTTCAGGATGAAAAGAGTGAGACAAGGATGAAATTACCTAAGTTGCTTTTATTAGCGTCGATGATGAGTCCAATACTGGCAACATCAAGCTATGCCGCGCCGTATCCCGCAGGTGTGACCCTCGATGAGACACAAGAAATTACGCTAAACAATGGGGCTGAAGTTACTTCTATTGACCCAGCCAAGCAAGCCGCAGAGCCCGCTTTCAATCTCGGTCGAGACCTGTTTGAAGGTCTGGTCATTCAAGATAAGCAAGGTAAAACCATTCCTGGTGTTGCTGAGTCTTGGTCAGTCAATGACAACAATACGGTTTATACCTTCCACTTACGTGATGCAAAATGGTCAAATGGCGAAACGGTCACTGCACAAGATTTTGTCTACAGCTGGCAACGCTTACTGAATCCAAGCACTGCTTCACCCTACGCTTGGTTTGCGGCCATTCCAAATATCGAAAACTCGCAAGCCATTATGAAAGGCGACGCCGCACCCGAGTCCTTGGGCGTGAAGGCGCTGGATGAAAAAACATTCCAGGTAACACTCGAAGAGCCTATTCCCTTCTTTACGAAACTATTAAGTCATCCAGTGCTTGCCCCCGTTCACAAAGCGACCGTTGAAAAACATGGCAACCGTTGGACCCAGCCTGAGCATATCGTTACAAATGGTGCGTTTACTGTCTCTGAATGGAAAGTTAACGAAAAACTGGTGATGGTTAAAAACCCACATTACTGGGACGCAAGCAATGTAGTGCTGGAAAAAGTCACCTGGCTACCAATTGGTGATGCAAACGTAGTGCTAAACCGCTACCTAGCTGGTGAGATAGACCAAGCGGTTTCCATTCCTGCCGCTCAGAAGAAAAAGTTAATTCAACAACGCCCACAAGAAGTGGCAAGCACCAGTGCGTCTCTTGGCTCCACATTCTATTACCTCAACACTCAACAAGGACCAACAAAAGACGTGCGGGTCCGTAAAGCCCTCTCATATGCCATTGACCGTCAACTGTTAACGAGTGCTATCTTGAGAAACGGTGGGGTTCCAATGTATACCCTTGTGCCACCTCAAACAGATGGTTTTAAATCTCACACTCCTGAGTTCGCAACTTGGAACCGTCATAAACGTATCGAAAAAGCGCAGCAATTACTGTCAGAAGCTGGATACGATAAAAGCAATCCGCTTAAGTTGACGTTTACCGTACCAACTTTCTCGATGGACGTAAAAATGGCAACGACCATGGCAGGTATGTGGAAAAGCCGTTTGGGTGCGCAAGTCACAATAAAACAGCTAGAACCGAAAGTGTTCTACGCACTTAAAGAGCCGACCGACATTACTCGCGGCGGCTGGACGGCCGACTACAATGAAGCCTCTACATGGTTGGATATCTTCGTTTCTAGTGGCGAGTACAACGATTCTCGTTATAACAACCCGCAATACGACGAGTTAATGGCTCGCTCAAAGACCATGAGCAACCCATCAGAACTGTATCTACAAGCAGAAAGCATGCTGATTGAAGACATGGCCATTATTCCTATTTATCGTCCGGGTAACGATCAATACCTCATCAAGCCTTACGTGGGCGGCTACGAACTGACAAACCCTGAGTCGTCGTACTACCGCAAGAATGTCTATGTAAAAGCCCACTAAAAGCATGTTTTCGGTCTGAGTCGGCAAGTTCAATGTTTACTTGCCGTTCCTCATATCTCTCGGTGGAGAAGGCAACCTGAGCTCAGACCATTTTTTATTCATAACCGTTCGAAGTGATTTCGGATGACCAAAGGATGATGGATCATGATTTGGTACATTGTTAAGCGATTAGCTATCGCTATCCCCACGCTTCTATTCATCGCACTCATATCATTTTGGCTGATGCACATTGCACCAGGGGGGCCATTTGATATGGAACGGCCTATGCCAGAGGTGGTACGTGCGAATATCGAAGCAAAATTCCATTTGGACCAGCCCTTCGTTACTCAGTTTTGGATTTACATTGGTAATTTCATACAAGGAGATCTCGGTCCGAGCTTCGTTTATCAAGACTTCAGTGTTACACAGCTCGTCGCACAATCATGGCCAGTTTCAGCAGTATTAGGCGTACTCTCCTTTTGTATTTCCGTTCCACTTGGCATGTTGCTTGGCACCATTGCGGCATTGAACCGAAATAGCCGCCTAGATTACGGCCTGATGACACTTTCGATGACTGGAGTTGTGGTTCCGGCTTTCGTGCTTGCTCCAGTTTTAGTCATGATCTTCGCTATTCAGCTCGGCTGGTTCCCTGCTGGTGGTTGGGAAGGAGGAAAACTGGCTTTCCTTGTTCTTCCCGTGCTCAGCCTGGCGATTGGTTCCATTGCGAGTATTGCACGCGTCATGCGTGGCGCAATGATTGAAACGCTCAACCAACCATACATTCGAACGGCAAAGGCCAAAGGTTTGTCCACAGCCTACATTTTATTCCATCACGCTTTGCGACCATCCCTGATTCCCGTCGTTGCGATGCTCGGCCCTGCGTTTGTTTCTGTCGTGACAGGCTCGGTGATTATCGACATTTTCTTTGGTACAGGTGGCATGGGACAACACTTTGTGTCTGGGGCTCTCAACCGCGACTACGGCCTAGTAATGGGCATTACTCTGATTGTCGCTTCACTCACTATCTTCTTTAACCTTGTGGTCGACTTGCTATATACGATTATCGACCCTCGTATACGCGTTTAGGAGTCCGGCATGTTAACGATAAAAAAACTGGATACACAAGCTCTTCAAGATCAAGTCGTCGACAATATTGAAGCCGTCGAAGGTCGCAGTCTTTGGCAGGATGCATGGACTCGATTTCGTAAAAACAGAGCCGCGATGACATCAGTGTATGTTTTGGCGTTCATTACCTTATGCATCACCTTCGGCCCCTCTCTTGCCGCTTTTGGCCATGATGAAATTGACTGGGAAGTGCTCATCGATCCATACGAGCTAGGGAAACCTTCACTGAGCAGTGGCCATTACTTTGGTACCGATGATCTCGGGCAAGATGTCTTTGCTCGCACGATGCAAGGCGGCAGGCTCTCTATTTTGGTGGGCTTTGTCGGGGCCTTAGTTGCCGTTGTTATTGGTACGATTTGGGGAAGTATTTCCGGCTATCTTGGTGGCGTTGTCGACAGCGTAATGATGCGCATTATTGAGGTGCTCGATTCGGTGCCATTTATGTTTATGGTTATCCTGTTTGTTACCCTTTTTGGCAACAACATCTACCTGATTTTTATCGTGATCGGAATGGTATCTTGGCTGGGCATTGCCCGTGTTGTACGTGGTGTCACCTTCGGTCTAAAAAAGCGAGAGTTCATCGAAGCCGCACACTCTATTGGGGTTTCTAAATTGACAATTGTCCGACGCCATGTTCTGCCTAATGTTCTTGGGATCGTGATGGTTTATTCCTCCTTAATGGTACCAGGATTCATTATGTTCGAATCGTTTTTAAGCTTCTTAGGGCTTGGTGTTCAACCACCAGACACGAGTTGGGGAATCCTAATCTCCGAAGGCGCAAAAACGATTGACGTTGCATTGTGGATGCTGCTTTTTCCCTCTCTGTTTTTAGTTGCCACCCTCTTTTGTTTTAACTTCATCGGCGATGGCTTGCGTGATGCTCTTGACCCGAAAGACCGATAAGGACAAACCCATGCTATCTATTGAAAACATGAACGTGCGCTTCGATACGCCAGATGGGCAAGTGCAAGCGGTCAGTAATCTTTCCTACTCGATTAAAGCGGGCGAAACTCTTGGGATTGTTGGGGAATCAGGTTCGGGAAAAAGCCAGTCTGTTTTCGCATTAATGGGGTTAACCGCGGACAACGGCGCCGTGTCTGGCAGCGCGATGTTCCACGGTGATGATTTACTCGCGATGTCTAAAAAGCAGCTCAACCGCATCCGTGCAGAGAAAATCGGAATGATCTTTCAAGATCCGATGACGTCACTCAATCCATTCATGAAAATTGGCAAACAGCTTTGTGAAGTTCTCATGATTCATAAAGGAATGAGCCGAAAACAAGCAAAAATTGAATCGATTCACATGTTAGATGCGGTGCGTATTCCCTCTCCCGAAACTCGGATGAATCAATACCCTCACGAGCTATCTGGCGGAATGCGTCAGCGAATCATGATAGCGATGGCCTTGTTGTGTAAGCCCGAGTTGTTAATTGCAGACGAACCAACCACCGCGTTAGATGTAACCGTTCAAGCTCAAATTTTGACGCTATTACGAGACTTACAACAAGAGTTCAACACCGCAATTTTACTGATCACTCACGATATGGGCGTCGTCGCCGAGATGTGTGATCGCGTATTGGTCATGTATGGTGGTCAAAAAATGGAGCAATCAGATACCGAGACATTGTTCGCTCAACCTGCTCACCCCTATACTCAAGGCCTGCTAAAGGCTATTCCTTCTATCACTGAAGATATGCAACGTTTACCAACCATCCCAGGTAACCCACCAAGTGCGTTGATTAACCATCAAGGGTGTCCGTTTAGAGAGCGGTGCGAGCATCGAGAGACGCGTTGCCAATACGAAACCCCACGGTTTTCTCCATTAAACACGAGCCAGTCCATTGCCTGTCACGTTAACGCACCCAGTGTTATCACTCCTATTCAAATAAAAGCTTAAGGAGGCGTTATGAACAAAAAAGAAGTCCTCATGTCTGCTCGTGATTTAAACGTCCACTTTCCTGTTTCGCGTCACCTTATTCCAAGTCGACGTAAAATCGTGAAAGCGGTCAATGGTATCGACTTAGATGTTTATAGAGGTGAAACACTTGGCATTGTGGGGGAATCAGGCTGCGGAAAATCAACGCTTGCACGCGCCTTACTTCGCTTAATTGAACCTACACATGGCGAGTTGACTTGGAAAGGTCAAGACATGCTCGGGTTTAGTAAAAAAGACCTTTCCTCTCGACGTAGAGAATTTCAGATGGTGTTTCAGGACCCATCCGCTTGTTTGAATCCGAGGTTAACCATCTCAGAATGCATCGCCGAACCACTGCTCACCCATGAGCCGCAACTTAAACGGGCTGAGGTAGAAAAGCGTGTCATCGCTATGATGGATAAAGTGGGTCTCTTGGCGAGCCAGCGAAACCGCTATCCACATGAATTTTCCGGAGGTCAATGCCAGCGTGTGGGCATTGCTAGAGCGTTAATTCTCAATCCAGATTTGGTCGTGTGTGATGAACCCGTTAGTGCACTAGATGTCTCCATACAAGCTCAGGTCATCAATCTTCTAGATGATCTTAAACAAGAAATGGGGTTAACACTGGTGATGATTGCGCATGACTTAAGCGTGGTGCGCCATATCAGCGACCGCGTTATGGTGATGTATCTTGGTAAACCTATGGAAGTAGGACGTTACGATCAAGTATTTGATGATGCACAACACCCCTACACCAAAGCACTGTTATCTGCTGTCCCGATAGCTAATCCGCAATTAGCACGTGACCGTGAAATACAACTATTGCCCGGCGACCTTCCTTCTCCACTTAACCCACCTAGCGGTTGCGTTTTTCGTACTCGATGCCCAGAAGCAACAGAAGTATGCGGGCAACAGAACCCAATAAAAACAGGCTCGGAGCAGCATCATATCTATTGCTCAAATATGACTTTAGGAACCATTTAATGAACAATACTAACTCAGTAAACCAACGCCTTACGTTATTGCGTGAGGCAATGTCCTTTCACAACGTGTCTGCATATATCGTGACCAACAATGACCCACATAACAGTGAATACTCAGCGGATCATTGGTTAGCGCGAAGCTGGATTTCAGGTTTTACCGGCTCAGCAGGCGATGTCGTCATTACCCAACAAGGTGGTGGCCTGTGGACTGATGGTCGTTACTATATTCAAGCTGAAGAACAGTTACACGGCACAGGACTTGAACTGTTTAAAGCCAAACAACCAGAAACGCCGACAGTTGCCAAATGGCTGGCTACCACGCTACCAGAAAACAGTATTATCGCGGTTGACGGGCGCGCCATCAGTTACGCTTTTTATCAAGGCCTCAAACAAGCCTTTGAAGCGAAAAACATTAAGATCATTCTCGACCTGGATTTACTCACACCGATTTGGCTTGAAAGACCACCTCGCCCAAGTGCACCCGTATTCGAGCACCCCACCGCTTTTGCTGGCGTTGACACAGAAAATAAGTTAGCGAGAATCCGTTCTTGGTTAACCGAGAACCAAGTAGATAGCTTATTAGTGTCAACGCTAGATGATGTCATGTGGACAATGAATATTCGAGGTGGTGATACGAATTACTGCCCAGTTTCTGAAGCCTATCTAGTCGTAGAGCAATCACTTGCGACACTGTTTATTGATAAAGCCAAACTGCCTCAAGACGTTGAAAGAGCGCTGACCGAGCAGAGTGTACACATTCGCCATTACAACTACGTAAGTCAGTATTTGAATCAGCAATGTGAGGGATTATCGCTCGCTTTTAACCCGACCCACACAGACAGCTTATTGGTGAGTTCGATTGAAGGGAATGTGAATCTAAAGCCAATGGCTTGCCCTGTAACGGCAATGAAGGCCATAAAAAATGCGACCGAGCTAACTAGCCTAGAACAGGCATTAACAGATGATGGTGTGGCAATCGTAAGGTTTATGAACTGGCTCGAAGAGCAAGTTCCAAGCGGACTCGTTACAGAATTGTCTGCTGAGGCACAACTGAATCACTATCGCCGTCAAACCCGACATTATGTGAGTGACAGTTTCCGCACTATCGCAGGCTTCGCAGCTCACGGGGCAAAAATGCATTATGCCGCCGATGAAGAAAGCAATGCGGCAGTCAATGAAAGCAACTTCTTTCTCGTCGATTCTGGTGGCCAATACCTTGGCGGGACAACAGACATCACCCGTACTTTCCACTTCGGGTCACCGACCATTAAGCAGCGCAAAGATTATACCTTGGTGCTCAAAGCGGTCATCCGACTGACTCAGACTCGATTCATGAAAGGCTCTACGGGTGCCAATCTTGATATCATGGCGCGTGGCGTCTTATGGCAACATGGTATTGATTACAAGTGCGGCACTGGACACGGCGTGGGCATTTGCTTGAATGTTCACGAAGGCCCACAAAATTTCTCGCAAAGCCACCACGAGGTTGAACTAAAACCGGGTATGGTCATTACTAATGAGCCAGGCGTTTATCGCGAAGGTGAGTACGGGGTAAGAATAGAGAACATTCTTAAAGTTGTAGAGGTAGAACAAAATGAGTTCGGCACGTTTTACGGTTTTGAGACCATCACTCTTGCTCCAATTGCGACCAACGCCCTTGACTTATCAATGCTAGATCAAGCAGAGCTAGACTGGCTCAATCATTACCATTC
This sequence comes from Vibrio sp. Vb1574, assembly GCF_033338675.1. Classification (NCBI taxonomy): domain Bacteria; kingdom Pseudomonadati; phylum Pseudomonadota; class Gammaproteobacteria; order Vibrionales; family Vibrionaceae; genus Vibrio; species Vibrio sp. Vb1574. The sequence continues at coordinate 15,339 of NZ_JAWOTC010000053.1, read as the reverse complement.
ACGAGTCTATCAAGCGCTTAGCCCTTTTCTTGATGCGCAAGATAAAAACTGGCTTCAACGCACAACCCAACTTATTGAGAAATAGGATATCAGCAAGTTTTATAACGTTTTCATTTTCATCTCAAACTCCTTGTTTGCCAGCCTTCGGGCTGGTTTTTTTATAGAGATAACGGCGTAAAAAACAAAAACGCCCCGCAATGTTAGCGAGGCGATCAATTAAATTAAAATGATGCAGTTAAAATGCCCTACTGACGACACTTCTGAGCATCAAAATCAACGACGATGGCGGCATTCTCAAAGTCACCAGAGACTTTAACGTAGCCCCAGTAGTTACTCTGATTTGACAACGTAATACACTCTCCATTACCAATATTATCTGACCACCCGTGACGATTAGTATCATCCGGCCAACCGGAGTTACTGTATTCAAGCTTTAGGTTGCCCGTACCGTTCCCCGTCGTTATCGCCAGATTTGAGCTCTCATTCACCGCTGGCACACTCAGCCAAATGGTTTGTTGATTTGCCAAGCAAACAGGCTCTCCTGCTGTTAGGCGTCCACCGCTTACTTTACTTTGCACCGCACAGTCTTGTGGCAATGTGTCATTACCGCTCAACGTTGAGATAACAACACTATGAGTGGCGGTTGCCGTCAAGCCTTCACTGTCTGTCACACTTAGACTGACCGAATACTCCCCTTCACTCCCATATTGGTGCGTCGGCTTGGTTTGTGTACTTGTCGAGCCATCACCGAAGTCCCATAAGACGCTGACGATCTTCCCGTTTGGGTCTGTACTGTTTTCACTGCTAAATGTAATGCTTTCACCGACTTTCCCCTTGTTGTTTGCGGTTATGACTGCATTAGGTGCACCATTTGAGACAAGGGCTTGCTGCCACTGCTCAAACTCACTTTGATATAAATTCGCCCATTGGGTGATCGTTGCTTTGTAATTGCTCCAATTCCCTTGGCGTGTTTCCACCAGCATTTGGTTTACGTCATCTTTATGATTTTCAAACATAAAACGTACAGCTAAGTACCCCCAACGATAAATTCGATCGACATCAAACCCATCATAAGTAGTCTCGAAAATCTCACTTAAGGTATATGTCGAACCGTCTAGAATCGTCTCAAGTGCTGCTTGGTTGTCATTTTCTTGAGCGACATACTCTGCAATGCCTTCACTCCACCACACTATTTTTTCAGTTGGATGACTAAACCCTCCATAGAGATCAAATCGACCATCTAAGTAATGCACGTATTCGTGCTCTAGGTTCCAGACAAAGTGATCCGCGTTCGCATAAGAGGCTTCATAAGCAATAAAGTTGGGAATATTCCCCGGCTGGGAAGGATCGCCCTCCAAGTACATACCGCCATTGTCAGTACTAATATCGAAAATTGGCCCTGCGTACTTACCATAATCAGTGCTTGAATCGAAGATATTGACTTGGAGCTGAGTGTTGTGGTCATCTTTTACTGGTTGTTCACCAGTTTCTAAAGACTGATGAAAGTAACCCTCTTCGTAGCCCATTTTAGAACATGCGGCCGCGTGTTGCTCTTGCGTCATATTCTGAGACAAAATTCGGATTGTCGGGCTACAAGTATAAGTTTGCGATAGCACCAAGCCTTTTAGCTCAGTTTCGAAATTACAAATTCCGAACTCACTACAATCTGCGTAATATGAGACGGTGTCCGCCGCCGCAAGCCAAACCGCGTCACCCCGACCATACATTTCATACTGTTCAAAGATTCGACTCAGCTGACTCTTCACAACAGAACTCGCGTTACCCGTATACTTGGTCAGACGCCCGAGCTCTCGCCCCGCATTCGCGGCCATAAACTCATCTTCAGCACCGATTGATGACGCCCTTAGAGCGAAATCGCCTAAAGCTTTGGCAAGGGCTGTTTGGTTACCAATTACTTGCACAAATTGCTCGTTCCACTGCCCACCAAACAAAATAGTGAAAACACCATTAACCGCATTGCGCATATACCAGTGCTGGGCGTATTGATCATTCCAACGAGTAAGCCACTGGGTCACTTGTGGTAAGTACGCGTGCTGCAAGCCCGCACTATCCATAGTGATGATGACTTCACTAAGCACTTTGCCGTGACGATCGCTGTTCTCGTAGAAGTTTGCGTTGTTAACAAACGCATCCACTGATTCTTTCACCGCTGGAGTAACCCATTCAATAAATGAGATGTTGTTATTGTAAAACTCGGCGTAATAACCCGCGCGCAAGTATAAGAACAACGTTTCTAGTTCATCGCTCCCGCCACCTGTATACCCCTCCGCCAATGTCGTAGTACGCTTCGCAATGTTGTACATATGATCGGAACTAAATACCGACTCTTGAATCCGACTTTCAGCAGAGAATAGCTGGTTCACACACGTCGCGCCCTGACTTAAAATTTCGCCGATCAATTGGTTGCTGCTTTCGGTAACCAATGCTTCCAAATCACAAGCAGTGCTCGACTCATCAAGGCTTTCAAGTGACTGTACTCGAGTTGCCTTGGAGGGCTGAATAGGGAGAGTTGCGGTTGGTTGGTATTCAACTTGATTGGATTCAACACCGTGTGTATGAGCCGAATGTGCATGTTGCTCTGTAACTTGAGAAACTGGCTCGCTTAACGCAAATACGCCAGTGCTGGTTAATGTTGTCGCAATCGCGACACTCAAAGTCTTCAGTTCCATCTAATTTCTTCTATATTGAGTTTTCCTTAGATGCATTACGTCTTTTGCATCGCCACTGCCCTTATTACTGCAAGAGCATCTCCATATAATCTACTCGCAAGACAAGATGAAACATTTTGTTAACAACTAAACGTAGCGGTGTCAGTTTTTGGTACTAGAAGGAACACGGAGTGAGCTTCTAAAATTCGTATTTGTTAAAAAATAGAGATGAGCTAGAGAAGAAACGTGTAGTTAAACGGGTATACCCAGCACGTTAAATGGCTAGGTATACTCCAAAGCGGGTCGGTAAAAATTCGCGAATCAAAGCCCCTTCAGAAGGAATCGGGCAATGGGGGAATACTTTGTAGGTTCTAGGCTGCTTTGTGGTCGAAGAGTGCGGTAATTTGCTCTTTTAACGCGTGCAAAAATTCGGTATTTGGTGTGTTTTCAAGGTACATTTCATACTCTTTAGAGTTATAAAAGTACTCATGTGCAGATGCGTTAAGGATCTTACTAAAAGATAGTGTTTCCAACTCGTCTTCAAGGGAACGACTGCTCAGTTCACCATATCCTAAACCGCTATCCTCAGCGAATTGGGACTCAATGTTGCTGACATATAAAGCACAATCCTTAATACAGAACTCGACATTACTTATACGTTGCTCGATGTCTTTGAGCTGATCACTGTTCCATTTAGACTTCTCTTGCTCAAGCTTATCAATAAGCCCACTTTCACGAAGCCTTGAATTGTTATCTTTAATTCTTAGTAGCTCATCAAGCACTTTATTAAACTCAGTTTCAGCTCTAAGTCTTAAGATTTCCAAATCCTTGGAGAACAGCTTTGCTTTAAGTTCACTCGCTTGGTACAAGCCAGAGATAGCAGCATTTCTTTTAACTCCAAACATAAAAACCCACCCAAAAGATACTTATTAAAAAGTAGCACACAAAAAGCCAGATAGAAGACGCAAGGTTTTCGTCATTAGGCTACATTCTACGAACGACACTCGATTGTAGCGCAATAAACAGAATTTTCATCACCATGAAACACATACTATTTGAATGAAAATCACACAGTTACTTTGATAAAAGTATTTATTTCAGAAAGAGTAAGACGTAAGTATGTGATGATGTATATTGACGCTTCAAAACAAAAACGCCCACACTCTACTACCCAAGTCAAACACTAATGTCAGAAACTGGACAAATCACTCACTATTTACAGTAATAAGAAGTCACTGTTTCATTGAAAATCAAAGTGTCAACATAAAGATGGGAAGTAACCGAATCATAGACGGCATCGCTGATGAAACGTTAGAATGCCACTACTTTAATAATCTTCCATAATATTTATGACCGACGCTGATATTGAGCTACAACACCTTTGGTTAGAAGTCCAAGCCGAACGCTGGCAAAACCTGCCACGCTTTTTATTCAGTTACTACTGCTACAAGCACAACCTTGTCAGTAAAACCAACAAAGTTTGCTGGGAGACGGCACGTGCAAGACTGCCCGCTTCAACATCAATAAAAGAGCGAAAAAACGCGGTGGTTGAACCGTTAGTCTCTGAGGAAACCGTGGTTGGGTTATTGAAAGCCATCAGCAAAGATGGGGAAATGACATTTGACGTGATGGGAACCACACTTGATACGTTTTTGCATTATGTTGTGATTAGCAAGGAAGAAAAAGCGCGACTTAAATCAAACATGCCAGCTAGTTGGTATCAGCAATCAAACAAGTCGTCTTTGGCACGTTTCGAGCAAGCTGGCATTAAGCTACAAGAGTGATATGTCAGTCATCGCTGACGACAAACACAAAAGAAAAGCGCCTACAATGAGGCGCATTTGATCAAAAATTGAGGTGCCCCTAAACAAAAGTGCAAAGTGACCAACAAAGCAAAAGTTTGGTTATTCTTGAATGCCTCGAATGCGTACATTACGTCTACGTAAAACTTCTAATGTCACGAGCAAACACACCGACATAAAAATCAACAACGTAGCGACCGCCAATATGGTCGGACTAATTTGCTCTCGAATTCCTGACCACATCTGCCTCGGAACGGTTTTTTGTTCTGCCCCAGTCAGGAATAACGCCACCACAACCTCGTCGAACGAAGTGCCAAAAGCAAACAAGCCGCCAGAAATCATCCCCGGACGAATCAGCGGAAAGGTAATGTGTCTGAAAGTATAAACAGGGTTTGCTCCTAAGCTAGCCGCCGCTTTTACCAAGCTATGGTCAAAGCCGCTTAACGTCGCAGTAACGGTAATGACGACAAAAGGCGTACCTAAAGCAGCGTGTGCCAAAATGACGCCTAGATAAGTTTGTGACAAGCCAAGGCGCGTGTAGAAAAAGTACATCGCAGCAGCAGAGATAATGACTGGTACGATCATGGGTGAGATCAACAGCGCCATAATCGTATTGCGAAAAGGCAAATTACTACTGGCTAAACCCAACGCCGCCAGAGTTCCCAGCCCTGTTGCAACGAGTGTCGCCATAAAAGCAATGAACGTGCTATTTTTCAGCGCCAACAGCCACTGATCACTAGTAAACATTTCTTGATACCAGCGAGTAGAATACGCTTCCGAATCAAGGTTTAACATCCCCTCGGTAAAAGTAAAGTAAGGCGTTGCATTAAACGATAACGGGATGATGGTCAGAATTGGAGCGATTAAAAAGAACAGCACCAACCCACAAAAAGCTAAGTAACCTGCGTAAGCAACTCGCTCTACTTTTGATGCATAGTTTGGTAATGCCATGGTTATCCTCCTACCTTAAGGTTATTAATACCAACCACACGGTTGAATATATAAAACAGAACCAGTACAACGAACAAAAGCAGTCCACCCAATGCGCCAGCCATCCCCCAGTTCAGTGATGTCTGCATATGATAGGCAATCATATTGGAGATCATCTGTCCGCTTCTTCCACCAACCAAAGCGGGCGTAATGTAGAAGCCAATAGAAAGAATGAAAGTAAGGCCCCCGCACCTATCCCCGGTAACGTAAGCGGCATATAAACTTTGATGAACGCAATGAAAGGCGTCGCGCCTAGAGAACGAGCGGCACGGAAATAAGTTGGGCTAATTCCTTTCATTACGCTATACAGAGGCAGGATCATAAACGGCAACAGAATGTGCACCATAGACACCACCGTTCCGAAGGTATTGTGAATCATCTGAATTCGCTCAGAAGTAAAACCCGACCAAATAAGGAGATCATTAATGACCCCTTGGTTTTGCAGCAGAACAATCCAAGACGTGGTTCTGACTAACAATGATGTCCAAAATGGCAGCAGCACAATAATTAAAAGTAAGTTCGCGCGCTTATCAGGTAAATTGGCAAGCAGGTAAGCAACGGGGTACGCCATCACCAAACAAATTAAGGTGATTGAGATAGACATCCAAAAAGTTTTAAAGAAAAGGTCGACGTATATTTGGCGTTTTTCTGGTTGGGGCTCAATGTCTCCAAACTCATTCACTTGCAAGTCTAGCGCTGCAAGATAATGACTGAATGTTAATGCGCCACTAAGATTCTTAAACGCCGCCCAATATTTAGGATTAGCCCAACGCTTATCCAGCTTAGCTAGCTGTGTCACCGAGATCGGCAGCGACGTCAACCGAGACAACTTTCTGCCGGTTTTCATGAGTAAACTGCGCATACCAGACTCTTCAATATTCATCCGGTTGGCTATTTTCGGTAGCTCTTTGCTTTGATAAAGCGCAAGTACCTCAACAGAGAATGCCTCAATGACTTCTTGATGAGGCTGACCTTGATAATCCCAACTTTCTAAAGCTTGAATAGTTTGTGGGAGTGACTGGGATATTTCTCGGTTATCCACGCTTCGAAAAAGCATGTCGAGGATAGGAAAAGCAAACGTAAGCAGAATAAAACACACCAATGGCGTTGTGAGCATAATGGAGCGAAGCTTTTTTCGGCGCTCTGCCTTTTGCAGCTGCGCTTTCAGATTGGTTTCTTGCTCATGAACTTGGCGTTCGATTTCCAATACAGAATCTAATGCGGTTAGCTCTCGACTCATGCTGCTACCTCGCTACTTTGAGTTTGTGTCCCATCAAGAGCATGGCAATCGTCACTTTGCCAACCAATACGACAAATTGAGCCAGGCGTTAACTGCAAGTGTTTACGATTATCGTTAGGTACTTTAACGATGAAGTGACCAACGCTCTCTACTTCGACGACCAGACGATAATGATCACCGTGATAAATCAATTCTCGTAGGACGCCCGAGACTTGGTTCTCACAAGACGCTTTCTCTGGTTGAATAACAATCTTTTCTGGTCGAATGGAAAGTGTTGTTCTCTGCCCTTGCTCAGAGACTCTGACAGGTTTCGCAGTAAATAACTCTTTCCCAACGAGCACTTGGCAATACTTTCCGTTCCACTCTTTGACTAAACCTGAGAGTTGGTTGTTTTCTCCGATAAACTGCGCAACAAACGTATTACTCGGAGATTCATAAAGCTCGGTTGGTGTCGCGAGTTGTTGCACTTCGCCGTGATTAAAAACCGCAATACGGTCGGACATAGTGAGAGCTTCGTCTTGATCGTGCGTCACATACAAAATGGTAATGCCAAGCTTTTCATGCAAATGTTTAATTTCCATCTGCATTTGCTCACGCAGCTGCTTATCTAACGCGCCTAGTGGTTCATCCATCAACACGAGTTTAGGCTCAAACACTAATGCTCGCGCTAACGCAACACGCTGTTGTTGACCACCTGATAACTGCTTCGGGTATCGAGTCGCAACATGCTCAAGCTCGACCATTTCTAATACACTCTGAACTTTGCTTTGAATCGTGTCACTGTCGAGTTTTCGCACCTTTAAAGGAAACGCAAGATTCTCAGCAATGGTCATATGTGGAAACAACGCATAGTTTTGAAACACCATACCAATATCGCGCTTGTGCGGCGCGAGATGATTGACAGGAACGCCATCGATATAAATGTCTCCACCGGTCGCAGTTTCAAAGCCTGCTAGCATCATCAAGCAAGTGGTCTTGCCCGATCCTGACGGCCCCAACATAGTAACGAACTCTCCAGGAGTAATATCTAAGTTGAAGTCTTTCACCACCAAATTCGTGCCATCGTAGGTTTTCTTAACGTGTTGAAAGCTGACATAGTCCTTGTTTTCCGTGCTCATGACTTCCCTCTTCTCATTTTTTGAATATTACGAATGAGTAGAGCGTCAGTTAACGCTCTACTAAACAGCACAATTACAGATTGTATTTGGATAGGTCTAAGCGGGTTTCTAACGCATGTTCAACCATTTGAATGACTTGTTGACGCTCTTCACCTTGTAAGAGTTGGCGTGGCGCACGAACTTGTTCAGAGCCACGTCCGCAGACTTGCTCGGCCAATTTTATGCACTGAACCAGCGTAGGAATGGTGTCTAAACGCAGTAGGGGTAAGAACCAACGGTAGATCTCTAACGCTTCAGCATAACGACCTTGGCTTGCCAGTTTATAAATCGCAACGGACTCTTCTGGGAATGCGTTGGTTAAACCAGAAATCCAGCCGGTCGCACCTAGCATCAATGATTCAAGAGCGATGTCATCAACACCACTGAACACGGTAAAGCGGTCATCAAATTTATTGTAAAGCTCGGTGATACGACGAGTATCAGTGGTCGACTCTTTGATAGCTACAATACTTTCAAACTCAGCCAGTTTCGCCATGATATCGAGGTTTACATCGACACCATAAGCAACCGGGTTGTTGTAAATCATGATTGGCATTTCTGGCGTTGCTTCTGCTAGCGTGCGGTAATATTCGAACGTTTCGCTCTCAGACGTGCGGTAAACCATGGCAGGCATCACCATACAACCATCGATACCAATTTTGTACGCATCCTGCATGTAATCAACAGCTGCTGTGGTAATAGACTCTGCTGTACCAGCAATCAAAGGCACACGGCCATTTACGACTTCTTTTGCCGCTTGCAAAACCTGGCGTTTCTCCTCCGGGTACAACGCGCAGTTCTCACCGACAGTACCCAAGCAGATAATGCCATTCACACCATCTTTAATCTGGTTGTCTATAACGGTTTGCGTTGCGTCTAAGTCAATTGACTGATCTTGACGAAATTGCGTACTGACCGCCGGATAAACACCTTTCCAATCAATTTTCATGAACTACTTTCCTTATATGTATATTGTATGCAATTTAAATGAACGAGCGAAAATGCTCAGACATGGCTATCTATGCCATTTTCTAACAACACCGCCTTTACAGCGGCCAAATCAGCCAAAGCACTGCCAACTGATTTGTATAAAGTAATGACCTCATCGTTTTGACGTCCTGAGATTTGTTGGGCGCAAAGCTGCGGTAATTCCCCTTTGATATCGTCTGACGTGAATACGCCCTCTTGAATTGGAATGAGAAGATCGCCCGCTTCGGCTAATACATTAATACGGCTATCAACATACACCTGTGCTCGTTGCACTGCTTCGGAGTCACATTCACGCTTGTCCAAGTCATGATTACCGACCAAATCAATATGGGTGCCCGGCTGCACGTCTGCGCCATTAAACAAAGGCTCTGCTGATGCAGTAATACAGCTGATGATGTCAACGTGTTTGATAACGTGGTCCACTTTTTCTACGACTGAAACGCGAAACCGACGCTCATCAGGAAGCGACTGATACTCTGAAGATGACACAATGGCATCTACCGTCGCCTCGGCTTTATCTGAGTTACGCCCCCAAATATAAACCTGCTTAAGTGGGCGAACCGCAGCGTATGCCCACGCAAAATAAGGCGCAAGATTGCCCGTTCCGCAGATCAACAGACGATCAGCATCGGGACGCGCCAAATAGTCCGCTGCCAACGCAGAAGCTGCGGCGGTGCGCCAAAACGTTAAAACTTTACCGTCCACGAGTGCGAGCGGCTCACCATCGTTTCGTCTAAAAACAAGCAGCTTAGATGCAAGCGTATCTTTGCCTTGCTCAGGGTTATGCGGGAAATACGTAAAGGCTTTCACCGCAATCAACTCCTGGTTCCAAGCTGGAAGTAGCGCAAACGCCTCGTATTCTCCCTCTTCTAAGGGCATGACTCGGCGTTGAGGTATTGTTGCTGGCCGCGAGTACATTTCACGCATCGTTTCAATAAGAGACTTCATTGTTAAACATTGCGCGACTTGCTGTGCTTCGATGACTTTCATCATTTCTCCGAAAACATAAATACAGTTGAGGAAAGTACGGAACCTCGCTTATGGATGAAAACTCGACCCCATACACAAATTAACGCCTAGTTAAGCAGCCAGGTATTGAACTCTTCATTGAGTTCATCCGCGTAGTCTGACCACCATTCATCGTTAATCAGGAAGGCGGTTTGGAAGTTTTGAGGTGCGGTAGGAAGGTTCGCTAAAATGTCTGGGTTCACCTCCGCCGAAGACGACTTACGCGTAGGCCCATAGGCAACGTACTTAGCTTGATCAGCTAATGGTTTTGTTCCTGAAGAAAAAGCAATGAAGTCCAATGCAAGCTTTGTGTTCTCACTCCCTTTAGGTATCGCCCATCCATTCATGTAACCCATTTGACGGTCCCATATAATCCGAAATGGTTGACCTTCATCCTTACGGGCATTGTGGATTCGGCCGTTAAACGCCGAGGCGATCACCACTTCTTTGTCTGCAAGCATTTGAGGTGGCTGGGCACCTGTTGTCCACCACAGTACTTCTGATTTGATCGTATCCAACTTAGCAAAAGCACGCTCACGCCCCGCTTCGGTTTCGAGCAGGCTGTAGACCTCTTCTGGCTTTACACCATCAGCCAATAGTGCCCACTCAAGATTGCCCTGAGGTTGTTTTTGCAATGCACGTCGACCTGGAAAAGTTTTTAGGTCAAAAAGATCGGTCAACTTGCTTGGCAAAGCCTTACCTTTAAACGCGTCTTCGTTCACCGCTAATACAGTGGACACTACGATGGTATTGATTGCGCACTCGTGAATCGCACCATCAATAAAATCCTCTTGTGCTGGTGTTCCATCTGCGCCCGGAGGCAAAATACTTGGGTTCACTGGTTCTAGTAACCCTTCGGCGCAACCACGAACAATGTCTGGCTTGTCGAGAGAAACCAAATCCCAGCGCACGTTGTTCGCTTCCACCTGTGCTTTAATTTCAGCTAATCCGCCGCTGAAATCCTCGGATACGATCTCAACACCTGTTTTTTTAATGAAAGGCTTATGATATGCCTCCACTTGGCTCTTGGTGAATGCACCACCCCAAGATACGACCGTCAATTTGTCTTCAGCATAAGCAGAGGCCCCCAACAGCATTCCTGAAATCAACAGCGCCAATGGTGCTTTGGTCATTCGTGACATGTTTTACTCCTTTTGGTTGTTTTTCTGGAGGCATCCGAGTACGGCTGTTGGACACCATTTTTGTTAAAATTAAGTTAACATTAGCATTTAATATATTTTATACAATATTTAATATTAAATTTTTCAGGCGAATCGTTGTAATGAAAAAGGTGATAGATCAATCGATGTCGGCTTTCCTTCGATAAGCTCTAAAAGGAGATCTGCCGTAATCGCCGCTTGAGTTAATCCAAGGTGTTGGTGGCCAAATGCCAGTAATACATTTCCATCCCAAATGCTATCAATAACCGGTAACGAGTCGACTGTTGAAGGCCGATTACCCATCCACTTTTCTCCTTGCTTGAGTGGATTTAACTCCGATTCAAACATCTCATCACCTAACTGAAAAAGCATTTCTGAACGTTTCATATTGGGTGGTGATTCTACATCGGCATACTCAACAGTGCCTGCCAAGCGTAGCCCGCCAGACATCGGAGTCATGATGAATTTTCTATCGGCAGAGCTAATAGGAAATGGCAGTACATCACGCTTGTCATCCACCATTAGGTGATAACCACGCTCGGCTTGCATAGGCACTTTGACTCCGGTTAGCTGCCATATCAAAGGCTTAGAATGTACACCAGCGGCAACAATGATTCGGTCAAATGAATGTGTTTGAGACTCAACCAACACATCACCATTTTTCTCCAACGCAGATACACCTTTTTGTAAAATCTTACCGCCAAGAGCTTCAAAAGCTTCACTTAGCTCAACACAGATCTGATAAGGGTCTAGCGTATGTCCTGTATCGGGAAAAAAGACGCCGACACGAACCTTATGGCTGAGATCAGGTATCCGCTTTCGAATCGCCTCTTGCGTCCAAACTTGATACGCCACACCGTTTTTGGCCAGTGAGTTAAGCGTACTTTGGTAGTCTTTAAACAGTTTCTCGTTTTCAAAAGTGAGCAATGAACCATTCATTTTTATTAGATGCGCTTTTCCGATTGAATCAAGCACGCCACGCCAACTTGCCACTGACCGCTCGTTAAGAGTTTTAATCGCGTTTTTTGCCTGCTCCGCGGCTGATGGCTTTGTTTGTAATAGAAAACGAATCATCCACCCGATAGTGCTTGGAATATCTTGCCAACGGATCGAAACCGGACTTTTGGGATCTAGCAGCATTTTAGGTAATTGTGGAAGCAGCGCTGGCGTTGCAAGAGGGAAGATTTGCTCAGTCGCGATATGACCTGCATTTCCCTTAGAGCATCCATTCCCCACGCCATTGGGATCAAAAATTGTGACTTGATAACCTTGCTGCTGCAACTTCAATCCAATTGATAAGCCAATAATCCCCGCACCTATCACGGCGATCCTTTCCTTTTTTGTTTCATCCTTGACCAACATAAATATGCTCCGAGTCACACTTGAAAACGTAGATTGTATACAATATATTTTACATTACGTTAACATCACTATTGTTTAATTCAACCATTTTTTCAGCAAGGAGCGAAAAATGAGACAAGGAACTTTTTTCTGTATTGATGCCCACACCTGCGGCAACCCAGTTAGGCTGGTCGCAGGCGGTGTGCCTCCACTCGAAGGCAATACCATGAGCGAAAAGCGCCAATACTTTCTTGAGCATTATGATTGGATTCGTCAGGCACTCATGTTTGAGCCTCGCGGACACTCAATGATGTCGGGGTCCGTTGTCTTGCCTCCTTGCAGCGATAACGCAGACGCTTCAATTCTGTTTATTGAAACCAGTGGCTGCTTACCAATGTGTGGCCACGGCACCATTGGAACCGTCACCACCGCTATCGAAAATCGCCTTATCACTCCCCAAAAAGAAGGTCGTTTGATACTTGATGTCCCAGCAGGACAAATCGAAGTGCACTACCAAACAAAAGGTGACAAGGTCACGTCGGTAAAGATATTTAACGTACCGGCTTACCTTGCCCACCAAGACGTAACCGTGGACATAGAGGGCTTAGGTGAGCTCACTGTCGATGTTGCTTATGGCGGAAACTATTACGTAATCGTCGACCCTCAAGAAAACTACGCCGGACTTGAACACTACTCTCCAGATGAAATTTTGATGCTTTCTCCAAAAGTTCGCGAAGCGGTATCTCGAGCGGTTGAGTGCGTACATCCAGAAGATCCGACAGTGTGCGGTGTTTCTCACGTGCTATGGACCGGAGAGCCCACTCAAGAAAACGCCACCGCTCGAAATGCTGTGTTTTACGGCGACAAAGCGTTGGATCGCTCGCCATGTGGTACGGGTACTAGTGCACGCATGGCGCAATGGCATGCAAGAGGCAAACTCAATCAAGGAGAAGACTTTGTTCACGAAAGTATCATCGGCAGCCTATTTCAAGGACGTATAGAAGGCATTACCGAAGTGAATGGCAAAGCCGCTATTTTGCCAAGTATTGAAGGATTGGCACAAGTATACGGTCACAACACAATATGGGTAGACGATGAAGATCCATATGCGTACGGATTTGAAGTGAAGTAATAAGGATAGTAAGGAAGAATGATGAACCCACAAGAACCAACCACTTTTTACGCAGTCAACGCCTTTACTGGTGAGCCTCTACCTATTGCGTTTCCGGTACATGGAGAGCAAGAAGTTAATCAAGCCGCCTCAGCCGCCCAAAACGTTGCGCGTGAGTTTCGCCAACTAAGTAATGCAAAGCGATCGAGCTTACTTTGCTCTATCGCCTCTGAATTGGAAGTGAAGAGTGAAGAAATCGTTGCTCGTGCTCATTTAGAAACTGCCCTTCCCGAAGCACGTTTAAGCGGCGAAATAGGACGTACCGCGAACCAATTAAGACTATTTGCCGAGGTTGTGAGATCGGGTAATCACCATCAAGCAATTTTCGATACGCCAAACCCAAACCGTCAACCACTGCCAAAACCAGATATTCGCCGTCAACAAATCGCAATTGGCCCTGTCGCCGTGTTTGGTGCGTCTAATTTTCCGCTCGCATTTTCTACTGCAGGTGGCGATACGGCTTCGGCACTGGCTGCTGGCTGCCCTGTGATTGTAAAAGGCCATACCGCCCACCCTGGCACCAGTCAACTTGTTGCTGAGTGTATTGAGGCTGCACTTGAGAAAGAGTGCTTACCGCAAGCCATCTTCACGCTATTGCAAGGTAACAAACGTGCACTTGGCCAAGCACTCGTTACCCATCCAAAAATTAAAGGGGTTGGGTTTACAGGTTCAGTCGGTGGTGGCCGTGCGCTGTTCAATCTAGCCCAGCAAAGACCAGAGCCAATCCCCTTCTATGGCGAACTAGGGGCGATTAATCCAACATTTATTCTCCCTTCAGCCATACGGGCAAACGCATCATTGGCTGAAGAATTTGTGGCTTCTATGACTTTGGGCTGTGGACAATTTTGTACAAAACCAGGCATTGTATTTGTCTTGAATAGCCCAGAAACGCAAGCCTTTATCGAAATCGCTCAAGGGTTAATTCGACAACAATCAACGGCCACTTTGCTAACGCAAGGAATCCGAGAAACGTATGAATCCGAAGTGGATAAGCGAGCTTCCGAAACAGGCATTAACGTCACTCGTTCTGAACAAGCAGAAGCGACCAATGTCTCACCAGCACTGTTCGTGACGGACAGTAAAAACTGGCGTGAAAACCCGCAATGGGAGGAAGAAATATTTGGTCCTCAATCGTTAATCGTAATCTGTGAAGATTTCGATGACATGTTGAAACTGAGTGATTCACTGACTGGATCGCTCACCGCAACCCTTCACGCTACCGCTGAAGACGAAGAACAAGCCAAGCAACTGCTTCCAAGTTTGGAAGAAATCGCCGGACGCCTTGTATTCAACGGTTGGCCAACTGGCGTCGAGGTTGGTTACGCTATGGTTCATGGTGGACCATATCCGGCTTCAACCAATTCTGCCTCAACATCTGTCGGTGCGGAGGCTATTCATCGTTGGTTGCGTCCGGTCTCTTATCAAGCTTTGCCAGAATCTTTATTGCCGGATTCATTAAAAGCGTCGAACCCACTGGGTATCCAACGCGCCATAGATGGCAGTGTGTCCCAATAAGCCCACCAAATGGCTCAAAAAGGCATCAACTGATGCCTTTTATTTCACTCTACTTCTCAAAACCTTCTTTCCTAGTTGGTTTGTGCCAGAAAAACAATAAACTACTAAAGTAAAATGGATTGGATACAATATTAATTTCAGGGGAGACTTCAATGTCACAGAAACCTGTTTTTAAAACGCGCACTCAGCTCGTTGAGGAAGCAATTCGAACTCAGATCTTGAAGGGCGAGTTAAAAACTGGTCAACCTTTACGTCAAGATGCGTTAGCAAAAGAGTTTAATGTTAGCCGAATTCCT
>NZ_JAWOTC010000052.1:0-34443 GCF_033338675.1 Vibrio sp. Vb1574 | reverse complement strand
ATTGTCTCCCTCGGGTTGTTCTGGGGGATGGACAAGCTAGTAAACAAAGAGCGCCACGAGTTAGTGTCGAATGATGACCTGCGTATGGTCGAGTTTATTCGCATTAAACCAGACGAAAAAATACAGGAGAAAAAACGCGAACTTCCAAAGCCACCACCGCCTAAGCGTCCGCCGCCGCCGCCAGAAATGAAAGTGACAGCGACAGTAAAACCGGTGATGGAGCAGACCCCAATGGATATGCCAAAGCTTGACCTACCCGTAAATGTTACAGGTGGTTCGGTGCTTGGACATTATAGCCAGGGTGGAGGTGCGCAACTCGCGGGTAGCGGAGGTCCAACACCTCTAGCGACATTCCAACCTCAAATGCCTAGGAAGGCTGCGAAAGCAGGAATAGAAAAAGGGGTCGTCTTATTAGAGTTTACTGTCAACGCACGTGGTGCCGTAGAGGACATCAAAGTTCTTAAAGAGCAACCACGACGCTTAGGCCTCGGTCGAGCGGCAAGAAAAACAGTCTCTAAATGGACATTTAAACCAAAATTGGTTGACGGGAAACCTGTTAGCTCGCGCCTATCGCAAGAAATAGAGTTCTCAACCAATTAAGGAGTCACGATGAAAAGTTTATGGAAAAGCAAAGTGGCTTCTTTAATTCTCTTCGCAGGAGTGGCAATGGCCGCTCCTACGATGGCAAAAGAAGCTCCTCAGTTATCAGATCGGACATTTCGAACCGTTAACAAAGTGCAAGAGTTGATCGCAACTGAAAAATATTCAGCAGCGAAAGAAAAACTAGCAAGCGCTTTAGAAAGCACAAGTTCGAAAAAATACGACCGAGCAGTTTTACTTCAGCAGACTGGCTTTTTGTATTCGCTACAAGACAATTATGTGCAAGCAGCAAAATACTTTGCCGAAGCATTACAGCTCGACGCACTTCCCGTTCCTGTTGCTCAACAAGTTCGCTACAGCTTGGCTCAGCTTTACCTAGCTGAAGAAAAGTATACGTTGTCTGTAAAAACGATGAAGGAATGGTTCAAGGTTGCAGAAACAACCAAAGAGAAGCCTCAAGCTCATGCTTATATCACGTTAGCGAGCGCCTATGTTCAGTTGGAAGATTACAGAAATGCAATCCCACCAACCAAAAAAGCCATCGCGATGAGCAAGAGCCCAAGTGAGTCTTGGTACTTAATTCTCGTTGCATCTCACTACGAGTTAGGCCAGCTGAAAAGCGTTGCCAGTGTACTCAAAACTCTGACTTCAAAGTACCCTCAGAAAAAGCGTTACTGGATGCAACTTTCTGGTGTCTACATGGAGCTAGGTCAAGAGCGCAACTCTCTAGCCACCCTAGAAATGGTTTACAAAATGGGGAAACTAGAAGGAGAGAAGGAATATTTACGCTTTGTAAACTTCTTGGCTTATCAAGGTATTCCATATAAAGCAGCCAAAACTCTTGAAAAGGAAATGGCAGCTGGAAACATTGAAAAGACGAAGGAAAACTATGACCGCCTAGCCAGCTTCTGGCAGCAAGCTAAAGAGCTAGATAAATCAATTCTCGCTTATAAAAAGTCATATAACCTCGCTCCTTCTGCTAAAACGCAAATTCAGATTGCTCGCTTAATGATACAAGACAAGCAGTATTCTGAAGCAACTCGTTTTGTAGAAAGCGCGGCATCCAGTGCCTCTAAAGAGCAAAAGGCAGAACTTGAATACATTCGCGGGATGGCCTATTTCGAGCTTAAGCAGCCACAAAAGGCCTTGCAGGCGATGAAAGGCGCTGCTCAATCGCCAAAATTCAGGTCAACCGTTAGCCCTTGGATAAATTTCCTAGAGTCTCAAGGATAATTCGAAGATTAAGTGTGAGTCAGTCGCACGCCTGGGGAAGTGAAAGCTTCCCCTTTTTTCCGTTTTATCTTTATTAACCCCTATTTTTAACCAGAGTCACTCACGCAAGCCAAATCGGGACTCTAAACCTAAAATCAGCACACTAAACGGTTGTAGAAATGGTTTTAATAACAGAGTGCGCGGATGGTAAGTCCTGTATCACGCTCCTTCTTCGCTGTTTAGGAACACTCTGGCGTAAGTAACTATTTCATCTGAGACGATCACAGACAGAAAGATCAACTGGTAACAAAATAGAGATCATGATACTCTTCGCCTCCATTTTTCTGGCGGGATTATCACCAATATCCACCCCTTTGGTGGTTGATTTCTCAATGCCAGTGCTATCGTTATAAGAATGTCGAACTTTCCTTCGGCACTCAATCAATCCAATCAAAAGTGGAACAGTACAATGGGCAAAGGTACTCTCTATATCGTATCTGCACCTAGCGGCGCAGGTAAATCTAGCTTGATCTCAGCGATGTTGGAACGCAACCCAACCTACGCAATGAAAGTGTCTGTGTCTCACACCACGCGCAACATGCGACCTGGTGAAGAAAATGGTGTCCACTACCATTTTGTAGCGAAAGATGAGTTTGAAGCCCTGATCGCTAAAGGTGACTTCCTAGAATACGCAGAAGTGTTTGGTAATTATTACGGCACATCTCGTGTATGGATTGAAGAAACACTAAATAAAGGTATCGACGTTTTTCTAGATATCGACTGGCAAGGCGCACGCCAAATCCGTGAACAAATGCCAGAAGCCAAAAGCATCTTCATCCTGCCACCATCAAACGGTGAGTTAGAGCGTCGCTTGAACACTCGTGGTCAAGATAGCGATGAAGTGATCGCAAAGCGTATGGCTGAAGCCAAGTCGGAAATCTCTCATTACAACGAGTACGACTACGTGATCGTAAACGACGATTTTGATACCGCTTTGATGGATTTTAAAGCTATCTTGCGTGCTGAAAGATTGAAGGAAGAAAAGCAAGCTGCTAAATATAAAGGTATGCTTGACGCGTTGTTAGCAGAGTAACTTCAAAAAAGTCACGCTGTAAAACATAAAGAATTTCCCGTTTTTTGCCCAGTGCGAAAAACACAATAAACTACCTGAGAAAGTCCACAAACGGTGGCTTGTCTAATTGCTAGTAAATAAAGTAGTTAGGTTGTATACTTTCTCGTCATTCTAAAATTTTAGTTAACTATTTGGAGTCCTCATGGCACGCGTAACTGTTCAAGACGCTGTTGAAAAAGTTGGCAACCGTTTCGACCTAGTACTGATTGCGGCTCGCCGCGCTCGTCAAATGCAAACTGGCGGTAAAGATGCACTAGTGCCAGAAGAGAACGATAAGCCAACGGTTATCGCTCTACGCGAAATCGAAGAAGGTTTAATTACTAAAGAAGTTCTAGACGCTCGTGAACGTCAAGAACAGCAAGAGCAAGAAGCGGCAGAGCTAGCGGCAGTAAGCAGCATCGCTCACAACCGTTAATTCTGACTTTAGAATTCAACAACCTCCCGGGCCTATAATTTGTATCTATTCGATAGCCTCAAAGACGTTGCCCAAGAATACCTAACAGAGCCTCAGATTGAGGCTCTGCGTCAATCTTATGTGGTAGCGAGAGATGCCCATGAAGGGCAAACCCGCTCTAGCGGTGAACCATACATCATCCACCCTGTCGCTGTGGCTCGAATCTTGGCCGAAATGCGCCTTGATATCGAAACCCTCCAAGCTGCTTTGCTGCATGACGTCATTGAAGACTGTGATGTAACTAAAGAAGATCTCGAAGAGAAATTCGGCAACACTGTCGCAGAATTGGTTGATGGTGTATCTAAACTGGACAAACTCAAATTCCGCGATAGGAAAGAGGCTCAGGCTGAGAACTTTCGTAAGATGGTTCTGGCCATGGTGCAAGATATCCGCGTCATTCTGATCAAACTGGCTGACCGCACGCACAACATGCGTACGCTTGGCGCGCTTCGACCAGATAAAAAGCGTCGTATTGCTCGTGAAACGTTAGAAATTTACGCGCCCCTCGCTCATCGTCTTGGTATTCACAATATCAAAACCGAACTCGAAGAGTTGGGCTTTGAGGCGCTATATCCCAACCGCTACCGCGTACTGAAAGAAGTGGTTAAAGCCGCACGTGGTAATCGTAAAGAGATGATCCAACGCATTCACAGCGAAATAGAAGGCCGTCTGCAAGATTTCGGCTTGAATGCTCGCGTCGTTGGTCGTGAGAAAAACCTGTTCTCTATCTATAACAAGATGAAAACCAAAGAACAGCGCTTTCACACCATCATGGATATCTATGCGTTCCGAGTCGTTGTTGATACCGCTGATACTTGTTATCGCGTTTTAGGCCAAGTACACAGTTTGTATAAGCCACGTCCTGGTCGCATGAAAGATTACATCGCGGTACCAAAGGCGAACGGCTATCAATCGCTACACACTTCCATGGTTGGCCCACACGGCGTACCTGTTGAAGTTCAGATCCGTACTGAAGATATGGATCAAATGGCGGACAAAGGTGTCGCAGCACACTGGTCTTATAAAGACAAAGGCGACAAGTCTGGCACCACTGCGCAAGTGAAAGCTCAGCGTTGGATGCAAAGCCTGTTAGAGCTACAACAAAGCGCGGGTAACTCATTCGAATTCATTGAAAACGTAAAATCCGATCTTTTCCCAGATGAGATTTACGTCTTCACACCAAAAGGTCGTATCGTTGAATTACCTTTAGGCGCAACGGCTGTCGACTTTGCCTATGCCGTACATACCGATGTAGGCAACTCTTGTGTTGGTGCTCGTGTTGATCGTAACCCTTACCCATTGAGTAAGGCATTGAAAAACGGTCAGACGGTGGAAATTATCAGTGCCCCTGGTGCGCGTCCGAATGCGGCATGGCTAAACTATGTCGTGACTTCTCGTGCCCGCACTAAGATTCGACAAGTACTGAAAACGATGCGTCGTGAAGAGTCGATTACTTTAGGTCGTCGCCTACTTAATCACGCACTTGGCCGTCACTCGATTGATTCAATTTATCCAGAAAATATCCAAGAAGTCTTGAATGATCTTCGCCTAGAAAGCATTGATGATTTATTGGCTGCTATTGGATTGGGTGAGTTGATGAGCATTGTGATCGCACGTCGGCTCCTTGGTGACACCGAAGAGCTCACGACAACAAGCTCAATCCCAACGGACTCGAAGAAGAAGCTTCCGATTCGTGGCGCAGAAGGCTTATTGCTGACGTTTGCAAATTGTTGTCATCCTATCCCAGATGATCACATTATTGCTCACGTATCGCCTGGTCGTGGTTTGGTTGTTCACCGAGAAACATGTCCGAACGTTCGTGGTTATCAGAAAGAGCCAGACCGTTATATGGCTGTCGCTTGGTCTGAAGACTACGATAAAGAGTTCATTGCTGAACTTAAAGTCGACATGCTTAACAACCAAGGTGCTCTTGCAGAACTGACCAACGTGATCTCGAAAACAGGATCAAACATTCATGGCCTTTCAACGGAAGAACGTGATGGTCGTTTATACACTGTGACTGTGCTGTTGACGACGAAAGATCGTGTCCACCTTGCTGGTATCATGCGTAAGATTAAGGCAATGCCTCAAGCAACCCGAGTCAGACGCAGAAAGAACTAACCTCTATCGCCACCTACTCTGTTAGGTGGCGATTTTTTATACCTCAATAAATATGAACCTAGAACGTTACAACCGTATTCACCAAGTCCTAAAAACTCGCCAAACTGATCTGACACTTTGTCTCGAAGAAGTACATAAGCCAAACAACGTCTCTGCCGTGATCCGCACCGCTGACGCGACAGGCTTACACAAAGTTCACGCAATTTGGCCTGACAAAATGCGTACGCTGAGCCATACCTCAGCTGGCGCGCGTAACTGGGTTGAAGTGGATACTCACGATTCGATTGAAACTGCGATTACCGAACTCAAAGCGCAAGGTATGCAGGTTTTGGTGACCAATCTTTCGGACACCGCCGTCGATTTTCGCGAGATCGACTACACCAAACCAACGGCAATCATTTTAGGCAGCGAAAAGGTTGGCGCTTCAGAGCAAGCCAAACAGCTTGCTGATCAAGACATTATTATCCCGATGGTGGGCATGGTGCAGTCACTAAACGTATCGGTTGCCAGTGCCGTAATTTTGTATGAAGCGCAACGTCAACGTGAAGCCGCAGGCATGTACGACCGAGAAGAAAGCGCTCTGCCTAAAGAGACAATCAACCGTATTCTCTTTGAACGTGGTCACCCAGTGCTGGCAAAGGTCGCGAAACGAAAAGGGCTCGTTTACCCACCACTCGATGAAGAAGGTCAAATCATCGCCGATGACGCGTGGTGGCAAGAGATGCAAAGCAAGTAACAGACTTTCGTCATCCTGAACGGCGGCGAAGGAGCGTGGTTCAGGATCTAATTCTCAAATATACAGATGCTGATAGTGTTAACTTCAGCGACATACTTGTTGGAAATAGAATCCTGATGTCGCTAAAGCTCCTCGGAATGATAGGTTATCAGTCAAATCATGACACTAACTAAAGCATGACTATTTTTTCCTGTACAAAAACACAGCTCCATGGTTAACATACTGCTATGTTAACCATTTTCTTGAGCCCTCTATGTCCGCCCAAATGTTATCTGCCGTCCCATTAACCTCCCTTTCTGGAGTTGGCGCGAAAGTCGCAGAAAAACTCGCCAAAGTTGGCTTACATAGCGTTCAAGATTTGCTGTTTCACCTTCCGTTACGCTACGAAGATCGTACTCGTATTTACCCTATTGCCAAACTGCATGCTGGCCTTTGGGCGGCAGTGCAAGGTAAGGTCATGGCAGTCGACACCATCTTCGGTAAGCGCAAAATGCTAACGGTAAAAATCAGCGACGGTAATGGCACTATCACGCTGCGCTTTTTCAACTTTACCGCAGCCATGAAGAACAATTTCACGCAAGGTAAGTTAGTACATGCTTACGGTGAAATTAAGCGCGGTGGCATGGGTTTGGAAATTGTTCATCCTGACTACAAGTTTTACGTCAGCGAGCAAAAGCCCGATGTAGAACAGAGCTTAACCCCTGTTTATCCCACCACCGATGGTTTACGCCAAATCACATTACGCAACCTTACCGAACAAGCTTTAGCCCTGCTTGATAAAACCGCAGTGCAGGAATTACTTCCAGCGGGGTTGTATGACCATCAAATCACGATGTCGCAAGCGCTGCACACCATTCATCGCCCACCACCAACCATTAATTTAGATGAGTTTGACGAAGGCAAACATCCTGCCCAAATCCGCTTGATCATGGAAGAATTGCTCGCACAAAACTTATCGATGCTAGCGGTGCGTAGCAAAGGTCAGAAGGATTCAGCGCTACCTCTCGGTCCTTGTAATAAACTAAAAACGCAGCTTTTAGCCCAACTGCCTTTCTCTCCTACAAACGCTCAAACCCGAGTAGTACAAGAGATTGAAGCCGATCTAGAAAAACCGCACCCAATGATGCGATTAGTGCAAGGCGATGTTGGTTCGGGGAAAACGTTGGTTGCCGCTTTGGCCGCTGTTAGAGCCATTGAGCATGGCCATCAGGTGGCACTCATGGCGCCAACCGAACTATTGGCCGAGCAACACGCTATCAACTTCGCAAACTGGTTTGAAACCATGGGCATTCAAGTCGGTTGGTTAGCGGGCAAACTCAAAGGTAAGGCAAAGGAAGCCGAGCTGGCTCGTATTGCCAGTGGTGAAGCGCAAATGGTAGTGGGTACTCACGCGCTATTCCAAGAGCACGTTGAATTTCATCACCTTGCTTTGGTCATCATTGATGAACAGCACCGCTTCGGTGTCCACCAACGTTTAGAGCTGCGTGAGAAAGGTGCAAAACAAGGCGCTTATCCACATCAGCTCATCATGACAGCAACGCCTATTCCTCGCACCTTAGCCATGACCGCTTACGCCGATCTGGAAACTTCCGTGATTGACGAACTACCACCGGGTCGAACGCCGATTCAAACCGTTGCTATTCCTGATACAAAACGTGACGACATCGTCGAGCGTGTCCGAAATGCCTGCTTAAACGAAGGCAAGCAGGCATATTGGGTGTGTACCCTGATTGATGAGTCGGAAGTATTAGAAGCGCAAGCCGCGGCAGATACCGCAGAAGAGCTTCAACGTAAGCTACCGGACGTAAAAATTGGTCTAGTACACGGACGAATGAAGCCGGCAGAGAAACAAGCGGTGATGCAAGATTTCAAAGACAATACACTGCATTTGCTGGTCGCAACGACAGTGATTGAAGTTGGTGTGGATGTGCCAAACTCTAGCTTGATGATCATAGAAAACCCTGAACGTCTTGGTTTGGCACAATTACACCAGTTAAGAGGTCGCGTGGGCCGAGGTTCCGTTGCTAGCCATTGTGTGCTGCTGTACCACTCTCCGCTGTCAAAAACCGCGCAAAAACGTCTCGGAGTACTACGTGAAAGTAACGATGGCTTCGTCATTGCGCAGAAAGACCTAGAAATTCGTGGCCCTGGTGAACTATTGGGTACAAAGCAGACAGGTCTTGCTGATTTCAAAATCGCAGACTTAGTTCGAGATCATCGCCTGATTCCCGAAGTTCAGCGCATTTCGCGTCATATTCATGACAATTACCCGTCTAACGCAACAGCGATTATCGATCGCTGGTTGGGTGAGCGGGATATTTACTCCAAAGCGTAATGATTGAAAGCGAGCCAAATGGCTCGTTTTTTAATGCGCCAAAAACAAAGCAAACGTTTGCTTTTTGAGTGAATCTCTCTATAATCGCGCACAAATTTTTAAGTGTGTTAGATCACACTCCACCAACCTGAGTTGACTCTGATTAACAGCAATCACAGGTAACGACGTCAACTCCACCCTGCTCTCCCATTCAGCGAGAACTAGGGAAATATTGCGACTAGCGAGACAAACAATGACAACTTCAAACCGATCTTCGGAACTGGTCTATCAACTCAACGATCGACCACCTTTGCCTCAAACCATTTTTGCCGCACTTCAGCACTTATTGGCGATGTTCGTTGCGGTGATTACACCTTCATTAATCATTTGCCAATCTTTGGGCGTTCCGGCCGATCAAACCAACACCATTATCAGCATGTCTTTATTTGCGTCAGGCGTGTCTTCGTTTATTCAAATTCGCACCGTTGGCCCAATTGGCTCTGGTTTGCTCTCTGTTCAAGGCACCAGCTTTAACTTTTTAGGTCCTATTATTGGAGCAGGCCTATCGCTGAAAGCCGGTGGAGCAGACATCAGCACCATGATGGCTGCCATTTTTGGTACGATTTTAGTCGCATCATTTGCAGAAATTTTCCTATCTCGCGTGTTGGAGCATGCCCGCCGAATCATCACTCCGCTTGTTTCAGGCATCGTCGTCACTCTTATCGGTCTCACACTGATTCAAGTCGGCTTAGTATCAATGGGCGGTGGCTACGCAGCATTAAATGAAGGAACCTTCGGCAGCTTAGACAAACTTGCTCTGGCTGGGACGGTACTTGGATTAATTGTGATTTTAAACCGCTCGAAAAACCCATACATCCGTGTGGCTTCAATCGTGATTGCGATGCTAGTGGGTTACATCATGGCGTATTTTATGGGGATGGTAGATACTTCTCAGCTAGGCGCAACCGAGATCGTAGCACTGCCCGTACCAATGCAATATGGCTTATCGTTTGACTGGTCTCTGTTCATTCCGCTGGTACTGATTTTCTTTATTACCGCACTAGAAGCCATCGGTGATATTACCGCAACATCTGAAGTGTCTGGTGAGCCAGTAAAAGGCCCAGTGTACATGAAACGCATTAAGGGCGGTGTGTTAGCAGACGGCTTAAACTCTGCAATCGCAGCCGTTTTCAACAGCTTCCCGAACTCAACGTTTAGCCAGAATAACGGCATCATCATGCTAACAGGAGTCGCGAGCCGCTACGTGGGTTACTTTATTTCTGGCATGTTAGTGATTCTTGGCTTGTTTCCTGGCGTCGCTAGCTTTGTTCAGCTGATTCCTGAGCCAGTACTTGGCGGCGCAACAATTGTCATGTTTGGTACGATTGCTGCCGCTGGTGTACGTATTATCTCTCGTGTTGAGCTCGATCGCCGCGCAATTCTGATCATGGCCTTATCCTTCTCAATGGGACTTGGTATCGCGCAAAAACCAGAGATCCTGCAATTTATGCCAGAATTTATTAAGAGTATTTTCTCAACTGGTGTTGCAGCAGGTGGTATCACTGCGATCATTTTAAATCTACTTCTGCCAGAGAAACTGGAAGACGAAGATGAACTTCCTCAGGAAGTGAAAGAGTCTTAAGATTATTGAGAATAAGAAAAGCCCAACCTATTTAGGTTGGGCTTTTTGTTTTAAAGGGTGCGGGCCATCGACTTACTTGGTAGGAAAGCTGATTTGAGCGATTAAACCGCCTTCACTGCGATTACGCATCACCACAGAACCTGAATGCTGGCTGATTATACGCTTCACAATCGCCAACCCTAGCCCAGTGCCTTCACTACCGCGAGCGGTGTCACCACGCGTAAAGGGTTCAAATAACCTCGCGATTTGAGAATGCTCGATACCCGGTCCGTTGTCCTCTACTGAAATCCACACTAGCTGCTTATCTGCTGTCACACCAGTGCTGATTTTGACCCAGCCATTGCCATAACGTAGCGCATTCACAACTAAGTTACTGATCGCCCGCTTAATCGCAATCGCGCTTCCTTTGGCTGGCGGCAAGTTAAGATTAAGATCTGTTTCAATTTCAACCTCATAACCACCTTCAGAACTGGCGACGTCACTGGCAATCGTACTGATATCAACCGCTTCAAACGATTCTTGGTTCACCGGTTTGAGGTAATCCATAAACTGACTGATGATCTCATTACATTCTTCCGTATCGCTAATGATCCCCTCCGCAAGATAGCTGTCCTCAGGAGACATCATTTCTGTCGCTAGGCGAATACGCGTCAGAGGTGTTCGTAAGTCATGGCTAATCCCCGCCATTAATAAGGCTCGGTCCTCTTCTAGCTCTTGAATACCTTTCGACATTTGATTAAAGGCTCGAGTTACAGAGCGAATCTCCGATGCGCCTTTCTCTGCTAAGGGGGGCGGGATCTCACCTCGACCGACGTCTTTCGCGGCTCTCTCCAAAGCCAAAAGTGGACGGTTTTGCAAACGAATAAACAACCAACCACCTGCAATGATCAGCAGCGCCATAATCAAGCTGTTACGAAACAGCGGGGCAAAATCTTCTTCTTGCAGCTCAGATAACGGAATACGAATGATGGAGTTCGGCAACTTTTCGATGTGCATCCACAAAATGTAACTTTCATCGCCAAGCAATAAGCGCACTTCTGTGGGCGAACCCAGCTCTTGGCTCATTTCTTCAGACATCAAATCAATCGACATTGCGTGATGAAATTCAATCGCCTTATCGCTATCGAGACTATGCACCGTCACCCCTAGTCTTTCTAATAATTGACGCCTTAACGGTGCATCAGACTTTAAAGGTCCTTCATCATCAAGCACCAAATTGAGCTCATGGGCGAGAATTTTATTGAACTGCTGCAAACTCGGCATCAACGCGTAGTTAAAAACGGCGTAGTAAGAGAAAACTTGGCTCGCGAGAAGCAAAGAGATGAACAGCAGAATAGATTGTGTCAGTGAACTTCGGATGCGCATGGAACGTTCCTAGTGGTCCTAATCGCGAAATTTCAGCCTTCAAAGGGAAGGTAATGAAGGCTGAAGTTGCTATAGCCAAGTGCTGGCTATGGAGTGAAGAGATTACACCTCTTTGCCGTCTGGGACGAAAACATAACCTAGGCCCCACACGGTTTGAATGTAGCGCGGCTTGCTCGGATCGTCTTCTAACATGCGACGTAAGCGTGAGATTTGTACGTCAATAGAGCGTTCCATTGCAGAATATTCACGGCCACGCGCCATGTTCATCAATTTATCTCGTGACATTGGCTCACGTGCATTCATCACGAGCGCCTTTAGAACAGCAAACTCTCCAGAGGTGAGTGGCATTGCCTCGTCACCGCGGAACATCTCGCGAGTGCCTAGATTGAGTCGGAACTCCCCGAACTCCACCACTTTTTCTTCCGTGCTTGGTGCACCCGGCAACTCTACGGTTTGGCGGCGTAATACGGCCTTGATGCGAGCCAATAATTCGCGTGGGTTAAACGGTTTTGGCAAATAATCATCCGCCCCTACCTCAAGACCTACGATGCGGTCCACTTCATCACCTTTCGCGGTGAGCATTAAGATTGGCAACATATTGTTCGCGTGGCGTAGACGACGACAAATCGACAAACCGTCTTCACCTGGCAACATTAGGTCCAGCACCATTAAGTGAAAGTTTTCGCGCGTTAGTAGGCGATCCATCTGTTCGCCATTGGCGACACTTCGTACCTGAAAACCTTGCTCAGAAAGGTAACGCTCCAATAGAGCACGTAAACGAGCATCGTCATCAACCACTAAAATTTTATGATTTTCTTGCATTGAAACATCCTTTCAGAAGCGTCTATTGTCGAAAATGTATCACTGTTTTTCCTAACGTGCTCAAGCAAATTGTTACTCTTTTTATCTTAAGCGCTTTATTCTCTCTCTAGCAGGTATTTTCAGCACCTACTATTGACCATAATTCCATTCCAGTTCACGTTTGGCCTCAAGCAGCTCTTGCTGTGCCTCAGCAAGCTTGTGACGTTTTTTCTCAATTTTGTCTGCTTTCCCCGAATGCTGAGCTTCGACTAATTCTTCCTCTCGCTCCTCAACTTCTTTAGTCTTTTCTTCCACGTCTGCTTGCAGCTCTTGGCGCAGCTCACCTTCCGAGCATTCATTCTGGATAGCGGAAAGTGCTTGCTCCAAGCCTTTAATGCGATGCTCATTACCTTGCGCTTTTGCATACTCAAGCTGCTGCTCTACCGCTAACTCTTTAGCGTCACAGCCTTTCACTTCATCTTGAGCAAAAACTGAAAGTGAGAATCCTATTGTTAGTGCAGCACTACACATGACTGCTTTGTTCATTTTACTTCTCCGAGAAAGGCACTATGCCTTTATACCAAATATTCTGACGTTGAGACCCAAGTCACTTCTAGTGAACTTCATGAGACTTGAATCGGTGATAAAGCCTCAGTCTTCCGAGGCCGGTTGAGTGTATTCAATTGAGTTGATGAACCACTCTTTTTCACCTTCTGGGGTGCGTACCGTGAACTCTTCGTCCACTTGTTTTTTTAACATCGCTCGCGCCATAGGTGAATCGATAGAGATGTAGTCTTTCGCATCGCCATAAATCTCTTCAGGCCCGACAATACGAAACTTTTTCACTTCTCCTGCCTCATTTTCTATTTCCACCCATGCACCAAAAAAGACTTTGCCTTCTTGTTGCGGAGAATAGTCAACGATCGTGACTTCTGGCAGGAATTTACGAAGGAAGCGGACACGGCGGTCGATCTGACGGAGTAAACGTTTATTGAAGGTGTAATCCGCATTTTCTGAGCGATCGCCCAGGCTCGCCGCCCAAGTGACGATCTTGGTGATTTCCGGGCGCTTTTCATTCCAAAGGTAATCATGCTCTTGTTTGAGTTTGTTGTAACCTTCTCGTGTAATCAGCTTAGTTTTCAAATTAACTCCTATCTCAACTAAAAAATGCTGCTCTTTGGCAGCATTAAGGAGATGATATACCCAAAGATCCAATGTTGTTCAGGCTTTGGGTATCAAGGTGATAAGGCGGCCAGAGTGTTACTTTTCGTAATCCGGTTTTTGCGTCACGATGTAATTCGTATCACTCGAAACAACCGCGCCATGTTTTAGGAGGTTTTTACCTAAAATCATGCTGTAATGGAAGCGACCTCGGTCCTGTAAGTTGACTCGGATCTTCTTCTCTAATTCGCCAAGCTTAACATGCATTTCAACCACAGGGCGTACGTTCGCTTTCTCGCCTTTCTTAGCTTTAATACGCATGACATCAACAACAGGCTTGGTAAACGCCTGTTTCATGCCAAGATCGTTCTCATAGGTAAAGCTCACCATGTCTTTGCCGTCTTTCTTAAACTGCTTGATGTTCTTAGCATTGATTGAGCTTACATCTGCACCCGTGTCTAACTTCACAGGGAAAGACATCCCCTCAACTTCAGCCACTTCGATATGGCCAGCTTTGAAAAGTGGCCTTGCATCTAGTAGATGGTCTGCGCGAGTGTTCAGCAACACACCACCCTTGGCTATGTCATGACCAAAGACGAAAAAGGGTTGAGTGTCACCCTCATCAAGCACATCGAGCGCAAACTTCATTGATGTGTCTTTTCTACCGAGAAGAAAGTCTCCTTCGACAACAGGGCGAACCGCGCTGCCAACCTTGAGCTTTTTCAACACTGGTTTGGTGATTTTTTCTTCTTTCCCCTCATCGTTCATTAAATAAAACGTGACGGATTCATCCTTACCTTTTTCTGTTACTTCAAACCCATTTACACGCAGTAATGGCGTTTTCACAGTAAAAGTGGGGTAAGCAGGGACGGTATAACCATCAATGGTGACCTGTTCTTCTGGTGAAACGACAAGAGGTTTTGATTTGAGTGCGCTTTTGAACGTTTTTTCTACGCCACCCAGTAGATTTTCTCTGTCCGTATCAATAACAAAGTGCTGACTCGCGACGTCCCGACCTAAGCGAATTTGCGAACTGAACTTACTGCGATCACGCAGATACACCAACCAACGTTGAGTTTCATTTTCGCCGACTTTTACGGGTAAATAGACTAAAGGGCGCTCGCTTTTGGTCGTTTTCAGCATTCGTACCAAGGGTAATGTCATTGGATGACGCTTGCCATTCTCGCCCTCTAACATAAAAGAGACTTCGTTATGCTTTTTGTCTACCTTGATGTCCAGTGCATGGACGTTGGTATAACGGCTAGAAGTTGAAATGCTGATCTTATATGGCACACCTTCGACTTCAACCGTCTCTTTTTTGCCAATCATTTTTGCGCGTGGCTGTTCTTGAAGGTAATCGTAACCAGCGAAGACCCATGCGTTATCATCGAGATAGGTTTTACCAATCAAGATAGGAGAAGAGAATTGCGTACGCTTGGTCAGGTTCACTTCCGTATCAACGGTGTGACCAGCGATTGTCATCGGCATTTTTATTGTCGGGCGTAGGATGGGCCTTTTGCTTGTTCGACTGCGAATCGCGCTCACTCTTTCCAGATCATCGGTAATCTGTATTTCCTTCCCTGTATAAGGGTGAGGAACCGTAAAGCTAACCTTTACTTGATATGGCTTAAAGCTGTCGGCGTCCCACTTTGCCTTCGTACCACCTAAGTCATCGACAATCGCCCAAAGTAACTCGTTATCTTTCAAATCTTGGTAATCTGGGTGTGAGCTACTGACATGGATATTCTCCGCATGCATCGATGTCGTATCTGCACCAGTATCAATCTTGCCAATAAATGGCACCGCTTTTAGTTCCGGAATGTCACTGTAGTAGACGCTCTCCACACGCCCTAGTACCAATTTGTTATCGAGCTGATAAACGGGAGCTTGTGTGGTTCCTGAGATAGACTGCGCCCAACTAAGCGGGGCGGCAAGTAAGGCACTCGTAAGCGCTAACGCCAAAGACATTTTTTTCATCATGATTATCCGTATAAGCCGAGGTACATTTAGTGATATCAACAACCGTGGAATTAGGTTAGTCGATAACTGCGGATATAAGTTCTCAATTTAATTACAGTTTTGACATAAATATGACTGATGTCCACCAGCGCCCGGTAAATTTTTGCCTCGTTAATTTAAAACATTGCAAATTCTTCGAACGACCCCAATGTTCTATACAACCAAAACTGAATTAAAAGAGAAAACACGGATGAGCCAAGCTATCTGTCGCATGATTGCTCAAGAACTGAATGTTCGCCCAGAGCAAGTCAACGCCGCTGTCACCCTAATTGATGATGGCAACACTGTCCCTTTTATTGCACGTTACCGCAAAGAGGTGACGGGGGGCCTTGATGATACCCAGCTTCGTACTTTGGACAGCCGTCTGTCTTACCTTCGTGAAATGGATGATCGCCGCCAAACCATCCTCAAATCAATCCAAGAGCAAGGCAAACTGACGCCAGAGCTAGAACAAGAGATCGCGCAGGCAGACAGCAAAACTCGTCTTGAAGACTTATACCTACCTTACAAACCCAAGCGTCGTACGAAAGGTCAGATCGCGATTGAGGCTGGTCTTGAGCCGCTCGCAGATCAGCTTTGGAATCATCCACAAACCGAGCCAGAAAGCGAAGCAAGCAAATACCTTGATGCAGACAAAGGCATCGCAGACACCAAAGCTGCATTGGATGGCGCTCGCGCGATCATCATGGAGCGCATCGCAGAAGACGCAAACTTACTGGAAAAAATTCGCAACCACTTAAATCGCAATGCGGAACTGGTCTCACGAGTCGTTGAAGGCAAAGAGCAAGAAGGCGAGAAGTTTAAAGATTACTTCAACCACAACGAGCCCCTAAGCAAAGTGCCATCGCACCGCGCACTGGCGATGCTACGCGGCCGTAACGAAGGCTTCCTGACATTGGCGATGAACGCTGATCCAGAACAGGAAGAAGGCGCTCGTCAGTCTTACTGCGAAACGATTATCGCCGACCATTATGGCGTGACGCTAAGCAGCGCACCGGCGGATACCTGGCGTAAGCAAGTGATCAGCTGGGCATGGCGCATCAAAGTATCGATGCACATGGAAACCGAGCTAATGGGCTCAATGAAAGAGCGCGCTGAAATCGAAGCGATTGAAGTATTCGCCACTAACCTAAAAGACTTGTTGATGGCAGCACCGGCTGGCCCTCGTGCAACACTTGGTCTAGATCCGGGTCTGCGTACAGGTTCAAAAATCGCGGTTGTCGACTCAACAGGTAAAGTGCTTGCAACCGAAACCATCTACCCTCACCCACCACAAAAACAATACGACAAGTCAGCACAAATCGTTGAGCAGTTGGTGCGTAAGTACAACGTGGATTTGATTGCGATTGGTAACGGTACGGCTTCACGTGAAACCGACAGCTTTGTCGCAGACGTCATCAAATGTGGCAACCTGAAAGTTCAGAAGATCATCGTAAGTGAAGCGGGGGCTTCGGTTTACTCAGCGTCTGAGCTTGCAGCAAAAGAGTTCCCGAATATGGACGTATCACTGCGTGGTGCAGTGTCGATTGCACGTCGTTTGCAAGATCCATTGGCTGAACTCGTGAAAATTGATCCGAAATCTATTGGTGTGGGTCAATACCAGCACGATGTAAGCCAATCTATGTTGGCAAAACGCCTAGATGCGATTGTGGAAGACTGTGTAAACGCGGTTGGTGTTGATGTGAACACTGCTTCTGCGGCGCTACTGACGCGCGTAGCAGGCTTATCAAGCACCATCGCGCAGAACATTGTCGACTTCCGCGATGAGAACGGCCGCTTCGAAGCACGTACAACCTTGAAGAAAGTACCTCGTTTAGGTCCTAAGGCGTTCGAGCAGTGTGCGGGCTTCCTGCGTATTATGGATGGTAAGAACCCACTTGATGCGTCTGCGGTTCACCCAGAAGCGTACCCAGTGGTCAAAGCGATTTCTGAGAAGAACAACAAAGATATCAAAGCACTGATTGGTGATTCAAGCTTCCTTAAAGGTCTGCATGCGGTCGATTACACCGACGATAACTTCGGCGTTCCAACCATTACAGACATCATCAAAGAGTTAGACAAGCCGGGTCGTGACCCACGTCCAGAATTCAAAACGGCAACCTTTGCAGAAGGTGTAAACTCGGTATCTGACTTGGAACCGGGCATGATTCTAGAAGGCGTGGTGTCTAACGTAGCCAACTTCGGTGCCTTCGTTGATATCGGCGTTCACCAAGATGGTCTTGTGCATATTTCTGCACTGACAGATCGTTATGTGTCTGACCCACGTGAAGTGGTGAAAGCAGGCGACATCGTCAAAGTGAAAGTGATGGAAGTGGACGTGCAGCGTAAGCGCATTGGTCTATCGATGCGTATGAACGACGAACCGGGTCAAGACAACCGCAGCCAACGCTCATCAGCAGCGCCACGTCGTAATGACCAACCGCAGCGTCGTCAGCCTCGCCGTGATGATTCGTCATCGAACAGCGCGATGGGCGGTGCGTTTGCTGCAGCGTTTGCTAAAGCGAAAAAGTAACCTTACCTAGGCTTCACCGATAACGAGCTTTCATAACTAAAAAGAAAACGCTCCAATCAGTCAACCTGCTTGGAGCGTTTTTGTTTGAGTAGGATATTGAGTCGTCATAATACTGCTATCACTTCTGACGGGGTATGGGGAGCGACTGCATGACCATAATGAAACTTGATCACCTTCCTGCGCTTTTCCATTAATCCTTCATTGATCGCAGCATCCAAAATGCGCTTTGGTAAGCGAAAGCGGATCGCGTAGCCTTTCCCCTGGTCTTCACTATACGATTTGAGCGCAAGCAAACTAAAAAGCCGTTCTAGTGTATCTTCCGGCTCTTCTTGATAACGCGTGTCGACTTCCGTTTCCATATCATAATCAGGATGCTCTGAAGGATCCCAAGAAGACTGACGTCGGCGCTTGTCATCACCTTTTACTTTTCGCTCTGCATTGGTTTTGGCCAATGCGACCGTTGGCGTTACAGGCTCTCGGACTTTATTGTCGCGAGCTGCTTGTTCCGTCTGCACATTCACGGATGGGGCGATCAGTGGCACACTTACGTTGGTCGGTGACACAATCATTGCGAACCCTCCTCAGAGTCGCCCAACTCGTCAATATGGCTTAGCTTTATTGGCTAATAAAACCTCACCAGCCTTTATATCGACCACTTTTTAAACAACTTGAGGTATTTCCGCTCGTACTTGCTCAATCGTGAGCAAACTCTCGGATTTGAACACAAAATTCGTCATGTTCGGTGATAAAAGGCGCATGAGAGGACTGATTAAAAACAAACTGCTGGGTATGAGGCAACTGTTCACTTAAATCGTTAGCTACTTTAATTGGCACCAACCCATCTAAACGGCCATAAAGACGCAACATTGGAACAGAAAGAGACGTCAACGCATCGCGCAGATCCACATCAGCAAGGATGTTTAGCCCAACCAACAGCGATTCAGGGTTTGGCTGAGGGCGCGATAGTACCGCTTGCTTGAGCTGTTTAACGTCTTTACGCGCTGATGGGCTGCCCATCGCTTGCAACGCCATAAAGCGCTCAATGGTCAGTGAGAAATCTTCTAGCAACTGAGAGGTGAACGCACTCAGTACATTCGGTTGAATGCCACGCCACGGTTTTTCTGCGGCAAATTTAGGTGAGCTGGCAACCGTAATCAACTTAGCCACGCGCTCGGGCATATTTAATGCCACATGCGTCGCCACTAAACCTCCGAGGGACCAACCAAGCCAAATCGCTTTCTCTGGCGCACCTTGCACCACCAAGTTAGCAATATGGTCTAAATCTTCAGCATGAGATTCGGCGCTATGTCCGTACCCCGGAAGGTCAACCACATGAACTCGGAAATAAGGTTGAAGAGACTCGACTGTCTGCTGCCATACCGCACCATTCATGCCCCAACCATGAAGTAACACCAAATCTGGTCCCTGACCAAATGACTGCCAGTGTAATTTCGTGCTCATGCTCTCAATCTCTCCCACTTATTTTATTCCCTACGGCTTCAGCCAAACGTTAGGCTGAGTAAAATATCACCATGAATAAACGCTATGTTATCTCATCACTGGCAAAACATCATGCATCGCGTATTGAGCAGTCAATGCGGCCTGTGTCGGTTCCCTATTCAAACACCAAGCCACACAAATACTCTGCGCTGGTGCGAGCACTGTTTAAAATACCTAACTCCGGTAAAACGATGTCAACGCTGCGGTTTATCATTACAGAAAGAAGAAATGAGTACGGATAGTATGTGTGGTGAATGTCTTTCAAAGCCACCGCCATGGCAAAGGCTGTACACGTTAGGCGATTACGACTTTCCCCTTTCACGGGAAGTACAACGCTTTAAAGATCACGGAGAGTCTTGGCATGTAAAAGCATTAACCGAGCAACTGGCACAGCGCATCACCACGCCAGCTCCAATCATTACCAGTGTGCCATTGCACTGGCAGCGTTACCTGCGCCGGGGTTTTAATCAAAGTGATGTTTTAGCCCGACACCTCGCCAAGCAATTGCAGACTAATTTTGATGCGAAGGTCTTTCGTCGAGTAAAGCTCGCCCAATCACAGCGTGGTAATACCAAAACAAGCCGTGAACAAAACTTAAAAGGCGCGTTTATTCTCAATAAGCAACCTCACTCTTCCCATGTTGCCATCGTCGATGATGTAGTCACCACAGGCAGTACCGTCCGACAATTATGTCATTTACTACTTGAAGTTGGCGTAGAAAGCATCGATATTTACTGCATCTGCAGAACACCTGCTCCTCGTTCTCTCTAGATCGCTTCGCCATGCCTTAGCATCAAAAAGACTAGACCCATACGTCAACAAGAGTAGAATAGCAGCAGTAACCTACAAATTTACTCGGGTATTCGTCGTGTCAAATATTACTATTACAGAAACTGCGCAAACGCATTTCGCTAACCTTTTAGGCCAACAACCTGAAGGCACTAACATTCGTATTTTCGTTGTGAACCCAGGTACACAAAACGCTGAGTGTGGCGTGTCTTACTGCCCACCAGAAGCAGTAGAATCGACCGACACTGAACTCTCTTACAGCGGTTTTTCAGCTTACGTAGATGAGCTGAGCCTGCCATTCCTTGAAGACGCTGAAATCGATTTTGTTACCGATAAAATGGGCTCTCAGCTAACGCTAAAAGCACCTAACGCTAAAATGCGTAAAGTTGCGGACGACGCACCACTGGTTGAGCGCGTTGAGTACGTTATCCAAACTCAAGTGAACCCACAGCTTGCTGGCCACGGTGGTCACGTAAACTTGGTTGAGATCACTGAAGACGGTGTTGCGATTGTTGCATTTGGTGGCGGTTGTAATGGCTGTTCTATGGTTGACGTAACACTAAAAGAAGGCATCGAGAAAGAGCTGCTAAACCAGTTCATTGGTGAACTAACCGCAGTTCGTGATGCTACAGAACATGACCGTGGTGATCACTCTTACTACTAAGAGTAAACACTGTCAGAAAATGGGAGGCTTCGGTCTCCCATTTTTGTATCGATACTGAGGTGATGCTGAGATGCTTAGCTCGACTCGTAAAATCCGCTAGAAACTCAGGCGGAGTTCTCATATATTAAGAATCTTACGCATCTCGTAAACGCCAACGACACCAAGGAGCCAGCGTCATGCCGAAACGAACCCCACCAGAGATACTCTCATGCCAGACGGTTGCAAAATCCAAACTGTTTGCTGTGGAAGCGCTCGACCTTCGTTTTTCCAATGGTGAGCATCGTACTTATGAGCGTATGAAGCCAAGTGGACGAGATGCTGTAATGGTAGTCCCTGTAACAGAACAAGGCGATTTATTACTGGTGCGTGAATACGCCGCTGGAACTGAACGTTACGAGCTAGGTTTCCCAAAAGGGCTGATTGACCCAGGAGAAACACCACACCAAGCTGCGGATCGTGAGTTAAAAGAAGAAATCGGCTTTGGCTGTAATCAGTTAACCCCGTTGAAACAAGTTATCCTCGCGCCATCTTACTTTTCGAGCAAAATGACTCTATTTTTAGGACAGGCGCTTTATCCAGAGAAGCAAGAAGGCGATGAGCCTGAACCACTGGAAATTGTGCGTTGGCCACTTGCGCAAGCCGAAGAGTTATTAACTCACATGGATTTCTGTGAAGCACGAAGCATCACAGCGCTAATGTTGGCACTGAAACACTTACCAAACACCACTCACAAGCATAACCAATAACGGTCATTAGAACCGAATAACACTGTGAGTAAGGACTATCACTTATGCCAATGACAAAAGATCTATCTCACCTACTTCCTCAAGTCATCGAGATTGCCCGCAGTGCTGGGCAAATGATCCTCGAAATATATGAAAAGAAGCAATACGAGGCCTACACCAAAAGTGACGAAACTCCCGTAACAAGTGCGGATATTGCAGCTCACAAGTTCATCACTGAACGCTTGAGTGATCTGACGCCTGACATTCCCGTGTTGTCAGAAGAAGACGCAGACATAAGCTTAGAGCAACGCGCTCAGTGGGAACGTTATTGGTTAGTCGACCCTCTTGATGGTACTCAAGAATTCATCGCTCGCAGTGGTGACTTTGCCACTATTATTGCGTTGGTCGACAACAATCGACCAACCATGGGCGTCGTTTACGGCCCTGTATCTGGCGTGACTTACTACGCTTATAATGGCAAAGGCGCCTGGAAAATTCCCGACATGTCGGACAGCGTCAAAATCCATACACACAAACACGAACAGCCAGAGCAAAGCATCGCAATTGCTATTAGTCGTCGCCAAGACATCAATCGTATTACTAACCGTATGAGCAGCGCCTGGAATTACGACTTAATACCGCTCGGTTCTGCAGCATTGAAAGCATGCCTCGTCGCGGAAGGGGCGGTAGATTGCTATCTCCGACTAGGTCCAACAGGTGAGTGGGACACCGCTGCGACACAATGCATTGTTGAAGAAGCTGGCGGACGTATTCTCAGCACGCAATTAGAACCGCTGTCATATAACGAGCGGGAAACACTAGAAAACCCGAACTTTATTGTTCTTGGTGATGCGGATTTACCTTGGAATGAGATTTTACAACGCAAAGATTAAGCGCCCTATCGGTAAAATTTAGAGCACAAAATTCTAGCAATAGAAAGGCCACGAATATCTTCGTGGCCTTTTCTTTTTGACCTTCTGTACAGCACTTGGAGTATTTGGCCTACTATGTTCCAATTGCCTGTAAATCTGAACGAAAGAAAGCAAATCAATTAAAAATCATGGCTTTAAATTTCCATTCATTCCCAATGTACAGCGAATAGAGGTTTTAGCTTACGATGATCCAAAAGCAAAAAGAGCTGCACAATAGCAGCTCTTTTAAGATATTGGATTTTGTCACGATAGGTTAGAAGCACCCTTGGTAATTAAACTCATATTGACCTTGAGCATTCGGCTTACCCAACCATTTCAGTTGCTCCCCCATGCTGGATGGGAACTCTGCACCAGGTTTGAACCACGCTTTAGTTGAGTACCGTTGATTAGGCATCAGTTCAGCGGAAAACGCCGCAGAGACTTGTTTGCTGCTCTGCTCACCAGTTGCCGTCAATACACTATCCTGACAGTTTATATCGGCAATCACAGGACCGAGATCTAAGCTGCCAACGGGACTTTGAATACCACTGGCATTCCATACTAAAGTGCCTTCACCGTCCTTACACCAAGGCGCAGCATAAGTCGCATGACGAATATTCAGCTCAAGCTGCCCATCAACACCAACAGGCACAGGGAGGCGCGCTTGCTCAACAACTTTTACCGCCGGAATCGAGGCAACTAAGTTTTTGGCATAAGGGCCATCACTTAAGCTATAGCCGACAGAACCGCGCCCACGAACGTCCATTTCACTACCACGACCAAAGCGCACAGCAAACTCAGCTTTACCTGTCAGTAGACTCGACCATTGGAAATCCCAATTAACTTCTCCAAGGTTCTGGCGCTGCCAACGAATACTAGAAGCTTGACCTTGCCATACCGAACCGTTGGCTCCTTGAATGTCCAGGCCTCTCACTGTTGGTGCTTGTTGTAACACCCAAGAGACTGGTAATCCCATTAAAAGACTGACTGAAAAAAAGACGATAAAGATAACAACGTAAAGTACTGCTCGTTTCACCTTAACCTCGCTTAAACTGAAGGCGGTTTACATCGATCATGCCCGCTTGCTCTGTTCGGTCGATATCTAAAAATTCGACTTCAATACCCTGTTGCTCTTTCAAGTAACGTAACCAATCCACTAGTTGATTAAACGCGAGTGGTTTGATCCACACTTGAACGCTCTCATTACGAGGTTGTACTCGAATCAACTCAACTTTATAACGACGAGCTGAAGAAGAAACCAACTGATTCAACGGTTGACTAGAGTAGCTCACACCGCTGCTTTTTCGCAGTGCAGTGATGCCATCCGCTTTATCTTGTACCCAAGCTAGCAACTGCTTTTCACTTTGAATACGTGACTGAGCTAGCTCCGCACGTTGACTCATTGGCTGTAATAAACCCCAATAAATAATACCGATAACGACAATAGCGCCACATCCCATGACCAAACGCTGCTCACGCTGCGAGATGCTGCTCCACCAAACCTGAGCTTGAGAAATTAAATTTTTCATCATCACCTCACAAACGCTTCAAAACAAAGCTGCCAACCACAACGTTATCGCTACGGTTCAACTGACCTTGCTCAACATTAAACTTCTCTGCCAATTTCACACGAGCCTGCTCAAAAGGTTGGAAGTCTGAACTACGAGCCTGAATACGTACTTCGCCACGTTGTCCGTCGTATTTAAAGCTAGTGATCTCCAAGTCACTGACCTGACCAAGCGTCGCGGGTAATGCCGCCAACCATGACAACATTGCCTGCTGACCACTTCCACCAGATAAGCTGCGCTCTTCATCATCCATTTGTCGTTTGAGGTAACTAACGGTAGGAATGCGTCGTTTATTTGGGAACACCTGGCGGAAAATACGCTCACTCTCCTCACGATACGCTTGAGCTTGTGCTTCGTACTTATGGACCACGAGCAACTGCTGCGCAACCATAACGACGATAAGCACCCCCGCAGCAATGGTGGCTTTTTGCCAGAGCTTC
The DNA here is from genome assembly GCF_033338675.1 of Vibrio sp. Vb1574. Taxonomy (NCBI): domain Bacteria; kingdom Pseudomonadati; phylum Pseudomonadota; class Gammaproteobacteria; order Vibrionales; family Vibrionaceae; genus Vibrio; species Vibrio sp. Vb1574. The sequence goes on along the minus strand of NZ_JAWOTC010000052.1, from coordinate 9,777 downwards.
CAGTATTTACCCCAAGAAGATTTCGGCTTGAAGATCCCAGTCAGCAAATTGACTTTGCTTTCTGTCACCCCCTTCGCCAGTAAAGCCATCGTCATTTCTTCTGGTTGCGGATCCCATATTTCAGGTAACGCAGATTCCGGGACCGAGCTAAAGCAATCGAGCTTCCAACCTTCATGATTTTGTAGATAAGAAGAGAGGTAAAGGTCTAACCAAGAAGCGTCGACAACCGCGCCCTCTGTCGCAGAGTGACGAATTAGCCATTGCTCGCCAATCATTGCAGCACTGCTGTGATCTCCACGAACCGGTAACGCAAGCACATCGGGTAAAATGCGTTTAATGGCGATACCTTGGCTTGAGAAACGTTGCAGTACAGTCTGAATCCAAGCACGTTCAACTGCGCAAATCTGCGCTTTATCCGCTTGTTTACCCAACACGCTAAAGTGCAGGCCATCAACGTCCTGAGCAACTTCGTCTTCCACTAAGTACGGTAACATCGCCTCGAATTGGCGTGTTGCACCAGGTGGTATATCCACTTGCGTCAGGACTACATCATTACTCGCCAACAGCGCCACAACTTGGCGCTGACCAGCATATGAGACCAATTCATCTAAGTGTTCCCACCCGGCGATTTCACCGCTAGCAATCACTTCCTGTTGATCTGTCGACCACACCACCCAAGGAATGGTACTTTGTTGTTCGCTACTCAGCCGAACGGTCAGAAACTCGCTCACTGATCCCTCCAAAACGACGGCGAACTACGGTCACCGTTTCTCTATTTGTACTTTGCAAAAGGCTTCGGATACGTACACGTGATTCATCCACCAACACTTGTGCATCCAATTCAAAAAAGGCGCTATCCACACCCAAATAGCCTTTGGCGTTTTTCTTTACATCTTCACTTAAGCCAGCCATTTCTGACTCTGCTAAAAATTCATCAATGCTATCCCACCCATCAAATGGGCGTTTTTCAATTAGCTGAATCGCATCACTACTGCTTAAGTTTGGTGAGAACATTGCCACCAAAATCGGAGCTTGCTCAACATCAATCGTATTCACGTTTAAACGCCAGTCATCACTTGGTAATGCACAGACCAACGGCTCCAATTTTTGGAAAATTTCACCACTCACCTGATAGACAGCCCGTAACTCGGAAGCATCTGCCATCCAACCATTTGATGCCAAATAGGAAGGTTTCATCGCTTCATATGTGCTGTCTTCAACCCCAGTAGTCGAACGGACAGAGTCATCAGCATCAATGTATTCCCAAGTAGAGTCTGCAATGATTTCTGCTTGATATGGCTCGACATCTAACTCTTCTAATAGGCGCTGCAATACATTCACTAAATATGGTCTTGTAATTTGCTGACCCGTTGGTTGCACACGACTCAATACATTTAGATTAAAGCACGCTTGCTTGTCTCTAATTCGTCCCGCCGCTTGACCATAATCTAACGGATAGACTTGCTCTTTTATCGCCCACGGTTGACTCATATTAATCGTGTCGGTGTCTTTATAACTTTGCTCGATACCCACTTTTGCTAGCGCCTCGACGCCAAGGCTGTACCAATACGCTTGCTGGTAATTGATTTGATTAGCGCCTCGCTGAAACTGCAAGAACAAACGTTCCGACATACTGGCAGCAACCGTCGCCATAATCGCCAGCAACATCAACACTATAATCAAAGCAACACCGCGTTGACGGTTAACCATTATTGCTGTCTCCTGAACTTTCCTCTTTCTGACTCAATGTGCCATCAGGAGTGAGATAAGTGCGGGCAATTTCTCCATAGTCTTTGAGAGTGAGAACAACAGAAACCGCTTTCGGCAGCGCTTTTTCTTCAGCCCACTCTTTTTTCCATTGCTTACCATCATAGAAACGCATATCAAATGACTCGACCTGCGTTAGCAATGGAGTAACAGTACCTTGTTGCCCAACCGGCGTATCAGGATAGCGCCACCATACTCGCTGCAGTGTTTCTTCTTTTAAGCGATAGCCAACCTTGGTTACTTCTCCACGAGGGAACTGCTGCTGAGGGTTGTGCCAACCTAAACGGGCAAACATCAGTCCTTTGGTATCGGAGTCCAACAGGTAATCGGACCAAAAAATTAGCCGGCTAGCAGGCTCTTCACCATTAGTACGTGTTTGACGCATCGCCATTTGACGAAAATCGTTATCCATCATAACCATGGCACGCTGAATTTCGTTTAAGCGTTGGGTTCGTTCTTGTGATAGCACATTGCTACGCTGTACTTGCGATACCACTTGGTACGCTGCGACACTTAAACTGGCAAAGATGGCAATCGATACCAACACTTCAATAAGTGTAAAACCTTTTACCCTTTGGCGCGTGTTTGCGCGGAGATGATTATTGCGCCACATAGCTTCGTACCGTTACTACAGGGCTCGCGCTTTTCTCTACCGAGACGCTCACATCAAATGCTTTCAGCAATGGCTGCGTCGTGGCGACTGGCGTGACTTTCCAGAACCAAGTGCGTCCTGCCAGCTCTTCTGTGCCGTTTTTCGCTTTGAGTTCTCCGGTATTCAACATCACATTTGCCATCTGATTATCCACAACCATGGCTGCAAACATTTTTTCTTCTAGATAACTGATTGTATTAATATGCTGGCTCACAGAGCGAATGACACTGATGGCAGCGGTGGCGAAAATTGCCAGTGCGACCAATACTTCCAGTAAGGTCATGCCTCTCGTCCGGCGATGACTCAAATTTGGGCGAGCTTGCTTAAAATTGCGCATTCTCATCCTCTTTCACTTCTTCGCCCGGAGCTAATAACAAAATTTGTCCACTTTCTTTGCCAATGACTCGCCAACCGTCATTAAAGGCATCACCATTTTGCGGAAAAAAAGACAGGGTAAATGGCGTGACTTCGGCGCTGGAAAAGATAAACACTTGCGGTGGCTCAATTTTCTTTTCGTCCTCTTCTTCTGCGAACATGTCTTCATCAAAAAGAGAACCTGGTTTGAATAAGCGCTCATCATTATCCCAAACACCACCTCCGAGCTCGAGTTGTAGCGTAATATCTTCTTCTAGCTTGGTTTTGCTCGGAATCTGCTTTAATTTCAGAGGCTGCCAACCTTCTGAGGTTAAACTCAGTAGAGCGTAGGTCGATTTGGCATCATCCACTCGAACGCCAAAATCTTTACCGCTCAGCACCGCTTCTTCATTGAGCAGCTGTAAACGCTGAAAAAAGCTTTGAGCATACTGTTTGGAAAGATCTTTTTGGCTAGTCGGTAACGTCGAGATCACGGCCACAGCCGTAAGAGATAGCAAAACCAGCACCAATAGAATTTCTATCAATGTAAAACCGTTATGTTTTCGCATTTGTTTCATTAGTGCTGGCTTAGGCTCAATTATTGGAAGTCTTGCATGTTCCAGTTGCCAATATCTGCAGCTGGACCTTCTCCACCCTCTTGGCCATCTGCGCCTAGAGTGAAGATATCGATTGTACCGTTATCACCTGGGCTTAAGTATTGGTACTGGTTGCCCCAAGGGTCATTAGGAAGACGTTTGATGTAACCACCATCACGGTAGTTGCGTGGCTCTGGGTTAGATGGCTTACTAACCAATGCTTCTAGACCTTGGTCCGTTGTTGGGTAAACGCTGTTATCCAACTTGTACATATCTAAGGCATTTTCCAACGCGACAATGTCCGTAATCGCTTTTTGTTGGTCAGCCTTCTCTTTGTTACCCAATAGGTTTGGAACAACAAAACTTGCCAAAATACCTAGGATAACCACAACAACCATCACTTCTAAAAGTGTAAAACCCTGTTGTTTACTACGCTTAAACTTCATTTTTTTCTCCGAAAGTTAGATTAAAGCCATGCCGTTAGTAGACACGTCTTAATTCGAAATTATCCGCTCATCAAGTTATTCATTTCTAACATTGGCATCAAGGTCGCCATCACAATGAACAACACTAATCCAGCCATTAATGCAATCAGCGCAGGAGTAAACACACCCAGAGCAATATTGACTGTTGATTCAAAGTTTTGATCTTGGTTATCGGCTGCCCGCGTCAACATGCTCTCTAATTCACCACTTTGCTCACCACTGGCGATCATGTGTAGCATCATTGGTGGAAACAAGCGGGTTTGGTCCAACGCCTTACGCAAACTAGCGCCCTCTCGAACGTTATCCGCTGCAAGCAACACTTGCTGCTTCACATAACGGTTAGACATAACATCTACCGCAACGCGCATACCCTCTAGAATTGGAATCGCACTGGAAGTACAGATCGAAAGCGTTCGTGCGAATCGTGCGGTATTCAAACCTCGAGAGATCTTACCTATTAGCGGTAAGCTCAAGATTTTTCTGTCCCAAGCTAAGCGAAAGTCTGGCTTTTGCAACGCCAGTTTGAGGCCATAGAAAAGCACCACCAGCACAACGAAAATAATCAGCCCCCAATCTTGCACAAACTCACTGGCTGCCAGTAAAAATTGCGTCGATTGAGGTAACTCTTGGCCCATCTGAATGATGGGTTCAATGATTTTAGGAACCACTGTCGCCAATAAGAACGAAACGATGACAACCGCGAATACCACCAAAACTACAGGATAAATCATGGCTTGAAGCAATTTAGATCGCATCTTTTGGCGGTTTTCGACATAGTCTGCCAAACGCTCTAATACGGTATCGAGGTGACCTGATTTTTCACCCGCCGCAACCATAGAGCGGTACAGTTCATCAAACACGTGGGGGTAATCGGCAAAACTGTCGGCAAGCGGATAACCCTCTGTTACTTTCGAGCGAACCGCAGCCAACATAGAACGAATCCTCGGCTTTTCAGCCTGCTCAGAGACCGCACGCAAACACTCTTCCAAAGGCATTCCTGATTGGACTAGCGTAGACAATTGCCGTGTGATGAGTGCCAGCTCAGATGTCGAGATGCCGCGCTTAAAGCTGACTGAACCTGAAGACTTAGCCGATTTAGCTTTCGTCTCGACCACTTCAATCGGGATCATCCCTTGCTCTTTGAGTCGCTGGCGCACTTGTCGGGCGTTGTCCCCTTCTATCGTGCCTTTTTTATGCTTGCCTTTTGCATCTAGCGCTTTGTACTCAAATGCCGCCATTAGGTTTCCTTCGTCACTCGCATCACTTCTTCAAGTGACGTAATACCACGACGTACTTTGCTTAAACCATCACTGCGAATACTTGGCGTATGGGCGCGAACGGCTCTCTCAATTTCTTGTTCACCAGACTCTCGATGAATCAACTCTTGCACTTGCTCATCAACCATAATGAGCTCGTGGATACCTGTTCGACCTCGGTAGCCTTTTTGGTTACACGCTTCACAGCCTTTTGCTCGGTGCAGTTCTAACGGTTCATGCGCTTCCATACCAAACAGTTTTTTCTGTTCCGCATCGGCTTCATACGGCTCTTTACAGCTTGGACAAAGCGTTCGAACTAAGCGCTGCGCTAGCACCCCTAATAACGAAGAAGAAATAAGGAATGGCTCAATACCCATATCACGTAGACGCGTAATCGCACCCACTGCGGTGTTGGTGTGGAGAGTCGACATTACCAAGTGACCCGTTAAGGACGCTTGCACTGCAATTTGTGCGGTTTCTAAGTCACGGATCTCACCGACCATTACCACATCCGGGTCCTGACGCAGAATGGCACGCAAGCCACGCGCAAACGTCATGTCGACCTTTGGGTTCACCTGAGTTTGACCGATGCCATCAATATCAAATTCGATCGGGTCTTCAACCGTTAAAATGTTGCGTTCGTTGCTATTGATCTCTTGCAAACCAGCGTACAAGGTGGTTGATTTACCAGAACCTGTCGGGCCCGTCACCAAGATGATACCGTGAGGGCGGCCAATCAAGTGACGGAAGTTGTCATGCACTGAAGGGGTCATGCCCAAACTATGTAAATCAAGACGAGTCGCGTTTTTATCCAACAAACGCATTACCACGCGCTCACCATGTGAGGACGGCATCGTCGATACACGCACGTCCACCGCACGACCACCGATACGCAACGAAATACGGCCATCTTGAGGCACACGCTTTTCTGCGATATCTAGTTTAGCCATAACCTTCACACGAGAAACTAGCAAAGGCGCTAGCTTACGACTTGGGGTCAGGACTTCACGCAATACGCCATCGACACGGAAACGAATCGAAAGGGTTTTCTCGAACGTCTCAATATGAATATCCGACGCACCTTCTTTGATCGCTTCGCCCAACATGGCGTTGATCAATTTGATGATTGGCGCATCGTCTTCCGATTCTAATAAGTCTTCATCGTGCGGCAGTTCTTCAGCCAAAGAGAAGAAATCATCGCTATCAGCACCAATATCTTCCATCAACTGACGCGCTTCAGACGAGTCGCGTTGATATGCTTCGGTCAGCTTTTTATCAAAGGCTTCTTTATCGATAGGTTGCGGTACGAAGCTTTTCTTTAATACACGACGGACTTCAACCAGAGCCGCAGGGTTAAGCGGCTCGACATAGTAAAGAATAGGTGGACGCTCAGGATGCTCTGTCTCCAGCACCAGTTTAAAGCGGTTGGCAAAACTGAATGGCAGACGACGCATACTTGGCGCTGTGTCTAACATATCAACCATTAGTTGTTTTCCATTTGATCAATAAACGCTTGAATCTCTGTTGGGTGCTGACGCTCCTGGCCAAAGGCAGGCATAACCGGGATCTTCTCGTCTGCCATCAACTTCAACCCTTGATCCGCTTTATAAAGCTGTTCTGCGCGAATAAAGTTGTATTTACGCTGCGTAATACCGTCGGCCGTCACACCATCGCGAATAATCGTCGGCTTGATGAACACCATCAAGTTACGCTTTTCTGTTTGCGTGCTCGTTGACTTGAACAGGTGACCCAGTACCGGAATGTCACCCAATAGCGGCACTTTAGACTCACTTTCAAGTGCGCGTTCATCGACCAAACCACCAAGAACCAACATCTGACCATCTTGGATCATGACAGAGGTGTTTAACTGTCGTTTAGCAAAGCGAACGTCAACCGCACCGTTTGCGCCTAATACGTTGGAAACTTCTTGTTCAATGTTTAACTGTACAGAGTCACCTTCATTAATTTGTGGCACTACTTTGAGTTTGATACCGACTTCTTTACGGTCAACCGTTTGGAATGGGTTGTCGTTGTTTGAGCCAGCCGTAGAGCCCGTAATAACCGGAACCTCTTCACCCACAATAAATGATGCTTCGCCATTATCCATTACGGTAATACTCGGAGAAGATAGAATGTTTGAGTTGGAGTCAGAAGCAACAGCACTAATTAGCGCTGTCCAGTCACCCATGACAATACTCATTGCCGCACCATTTACTCCGCTAAGCGCTGACGCTAGCGTAGAGTAGTCACCTGATTCAGTAACATCATATGGCGTTCGTTCGCCATTAGAGTTGGTATAGTATTCAGTGCGGGTTTGATCTTTTGCTTCTTCTAGACCAACCATCACCTGACCAATCGGGGCTCCTGAGTTACCGTACTGAATTACAGCACCCGTTTCTAATGAACCCCACTGAACACCTAGGTTAATACCATCACCTTCAGACATTTCGACAATTAACGCTTCAATAAGAACCTGAGCACGACGAATATCGAGTTGAGAAATGACGTCTTGTAATGCCATCATAATATCTGGCGGCGCTGTTAAAACTAACGAGTTAGTTGCAGCGTGAGCAGCAATGACGACCTCACCACGCGATGCACCTGATGTTTTCTGACCAGCTTGCTTTTCAGCTTGCAGGTTATCGGAAACACCTTTCAATACATCCACCAAGTCTTCAGCTTTCGCATTTTTCAGGTACACAACTCGGTTGTTACCTTTTGTCGCCATTTCAACATCAAGTTGACGAATCAAACGTTTCAAGCGGGCTCTTACTTTTGGATCACCAGAAATTAAAATCGCGTTAGTACGTTCATCGGCCACAATTTTAGGTTCAAGGAACTCTGGCGTGCTTTTCTGATTCGCACTTTTATTCAGTGCTTCGACAATGCGTACCATTTCAGCAGCAGATGCATTACGCAGCTCCACCAATTCAATTTCTTTATCGCCGGCTTGGTCAACACGCTTGATGATCTCTGCTAAGCGATTCACTACTGCCGCACGACCAGTAATCAAGATAATATTCGCTGGATCATAATGAACCACGTTACCGGCACCGGCGTTATCAATCAGCTGACGAAGTAGAGGAGACAACTCACGGACCGACACATTACGCACCGCGACAACTCGAGTGATAACACTATCGCCTTGCGCGCTACCATCACCTAACACAGGGATTGCTGAGGTTTTTGAGTCTTTTGCTTTGATAACCTTAAGTACCCCATTGTCCATCTCTACGACTGCGTAACCGTATACTTCAAGGACATTAAGGAAAAAGCTGTAATATTGCTCTTCGTTAAGTACGTCATAGCTGCGGACATCGATCTTACCGCGTACTGAAGGATCAACAATGATGGTCTTTTCGAGGTTACGACCCACTATGTTGATGAATTCTTGAATATCAGTGCCTTTAAAGCTCGCACTAAATTCGTTTGCCATTGCACCTGGTACGCAGAGTAAACTTCCTGCTAGTAGCCAAGCACTTTTGCTGAACCAATGTTTCACGTATGTCTCCCTGAACTTACGCCGGTTGCCTAAGTCTTACAATTGGATATAGATATCGTACTGTTGGCCGTCTCGCTCAACAGTTAAATTTAATTCTTGCGGATCGCTCATCACTTGCATCAGTTGTACTGAAGAAGACGGATCACTTAAATCGATCCCGTTCAGTTGAACCGCAATATCACCAGGTTGTAGCCCTACATCATTAAATAATGCGGCATCACGACCAGGTGATACTCGATAACCAACAATGTCTCCGTCTTTTTTGACGGGTGAAATGGTGATGTATTTAAAAACGCTTTGTGGATCTTTCGCAATTTCTTCGCGGATTTGCTCTAATTTCTCTCCAACGTCAGACGTCGCTGCTTCTGCTCGCTGAGCTTGCGCCCTAGCTACCTGCGGCGATTCAGATAGCTTCTTATATTCTATACCTTGCATCATTAAGGTCTCGTCTCGACCTTGGTTATCAATGATGACGCGATCCACCAATACCGATTTTAGCGTCGCACGTGTCCCTTCGATTTCTTCACCCAAACCGTACGTAGCTTGCTTACCTCGGTTAGCAATAACAGCAAGGCTGGTATTGGCATCACTGCTGGCAACCGCACCGACTAGGGTGAGGTTAAGGCGCGTCTTAGGGGCGTCTTTAACAATAGGCTGTTCTACAACTGCCGCTTTTTGCTCAGTGAATTTACCGAATAGGTTGGCATTCTGAAGGGCATTAAAATCTATCGCGTCGCCTTTATTGCTCGCAGTAACGCTACTCGCCGATGGACGCCATTGCGGCACTTCCGACGATTGAGGTATGGCTAACCACACAATTTTGCCAAGTATCCATCCGGTTATCGCAATAAACAGACAGGTAAGCAACAAGCTAAGTTTGGCTTGAATGGTATAATGATTGGACTTGATCTGAGCCAGTAGCGGTCTGCTTGATAATCCTGCACTTAGCTCTAAACGTTTCACTGAATGGATTCCTTTATTCTAACGTCCGTCATTTAAGCTATAACGATAGCTATCGACTTTAAATTGCTAAATTTGCAATAAAATTATTACTCAACAAAGAGCAGTGAACTATATCACAAGTTGTCTTTCATACCTTTTTCTTATGCAGTTTTTGCCAACTCCCTTGAAAAAAATACGCCTTGACTCCATCTGTAGGTGAATA
>NZ_JAWOTC010000051.1:0-35661 GCF_033338675.1 Vibrio sp. Vb1574 | reverse complement strand
GAGTTCTTTTAGTTGTTGATTTCATAACACTCTCCAATTTTGGGGTGGAAAGTGTCAACCTTATTTAGGACGGCACAAGTAGAAAAGACAAAAAAGAGGCGACTAAGCCTCTTTTTTATTCATTGCATTATACAGTCGTTACTCGCCATTTATGGCTTTAATGACTGACGAGTAAAGCCTTTGTGACTACACTTAATACACGGAATGATTACTGTTGGGTGGTTATACGTTGTCTTGTGACCACACTCATCACAGACTAAAGTGCCTAAGCCTATCACCTCTCCTGCTTCATATAGCCCTTGATGCTCTAAGTCATCGAACAACTCAACCCACTCAACTTTAGTTCGGTCTGTAATCTCTAACAGCCCTTGCCATATCGAATCCGCAATCGTTAAGTAAAACGGACCGCTTTTGCTATCCTCGTAACTCTCTGAAAACTCTTTTAAGTCTGCTTTAAGGTACGCTTTGATTAAAGCCAATTCATCTTTGGTCAAGTCATTAGCAGCATCCACCACTTTGCCCGACGTCTCAATCGCTTTGTTAACTTCTTCCGGACTGTGCTTCAAGGTTTCAATCACATCCTCGAGCATTTCCTCATAACCTGTTTTACGTTTAGGCATAACTGACCTCCATCTTTCTCCTACCTGCGTCACTTAAGGGCGCATGGGTACAGATTGGCTATTGTTGTGATCCCTAGCTTTAGGTATTCTATGACGATCTATTTAAGTCTGTTCTAACCGAACTCACAAATTCCAAGATAACGGATACCATCGATGCAAGAACAATACAACCCACAAGATATTGAACAAAAAGTTCAAAAGCACTGGGATGACAACAAAACCTTTGTTGTAAGTGAAGACCCAAATAAAGAAAAATTCTACTGTCTGTCCATGTTCCCATACCCAAGTGGTCGACTGCACATGGGTCACGTGCGCAACTACACTATCGGTGATGTAGTATCTCGTTTCCAACGCCTACAAGGCAAAAACGTGATGCAACCAATCGGTTGGGACGCATTCGGTCTACCTGCAGAAAACGCAGCAGTAAAAAACAAAACTGCGCCAGCACCTTGGACTTACGAAAACATCGAATACATGAAGAACCAACTTAAGCTTCTAGGCTTTGGTTACGATTGGAACCGTGAATTCGCAACATGTACACCGGAGTACTACCGCTGGGAACAAGAGTTCTTCACTAAACTTTACGAGAAAGGTTTAGTTTACAAAAAGACTTCTTCTGTTAACTGGTGTCCTAACGACCAAACTGTTCTTGCAAACGAGCAGGTTGAAGACGGTTGTTGCTGGCGTTGTGATACGCCTGTAGAGCAAAAAGAAATCCCTCAATGGTTCATCAAAATCACTGAGTACGCTCAAGAGCTACTAGACGACTTAGACAAGCTTGAAGGTTGGCCTGAAATGGTGAAAACCATGCAGCGCAACTGGATTGGTCGTTCTGAAGGTGTTGAACTGAAGTTTGAAGTTAAGGGTCAACAAGACCTAGAAGTTTACACAACACGTCCAGATACGCTAATGGGTGTGACTTACGTGGGTATCGCAGCCGGCCACCCTCTTGCAGCTCTTGCAGCAGAGAACAATCCAGAGCTTGCAGCGTTTATCGACGAATGTAAGAACAACAAGGTTGCAGAAGCTGAGCTAGCGACAATGGAGAAGAAAGGTATGGCAACTGGCCTTACTGCTATTCATCCATTGAACGGCCGCGAAGTACCAGTATACGTAGCAAACTTCGTTCTGATGGACTACGGTACAGGCGCGGTAATGGCTGTACCTGCGCACGACCAACGTGACTACGAGTTCGCAACGAAGTACGGTCTAGACATCGTGCCAGTTATCAAGCCTGCTGATGGCAGCGAGCTAGACATCTCTGAAGCAGCATACACTGAGAAAGGTGTACTGTTCGATTCAGGTGAATTCGATGGCCTAGAATTCCAAGCGGCATTCGACGCAATCGCAGCGAAGCTAGAAGCAGAGGGCAAAGGCACTAAGACTGTAAACTTCCGTCTACGCGACTGGGGTGTATCTCGTCAACGTTACTGGGGCGCACCAATCCCAATGGTAACGACTGAAGACGGTGAAGTTCACCCAGTACCTGCTGACCAACTACCAGTGATTCTTCCAGAAGACGTGGTAATGGACGGCGTCACTAGCCCAATCAAAGCAGACAAAGAGTGGGCGAAGACAACCTTTAACGGCGAACCTGCTCTACGTGAGACAGATACGTTCGATACGTTCATGGAATCTTCTTGGTACTACGCGCGTTACTGTTCACCACAAGCGGACGACATCCTAGACCCAGAAAAAGCAAACTACTGGCTACCAGTAGATCAATACATCGGTGGTATCGAGCACGCTTGTATGCACCTACTGTACTCACGCTTCTTCCACAAACTACTGCGCGATGCGGGTTACGTAACTTCTGACGAACCGTTCAAGCAACTACTGTGTCAAGGCATGGTACTGGCTGATGCGTTCTACTTCGAGAACGAGAAAGGCGGCAAAGAGTGGGTAGCTCCAACAGACGTAGCCGTTGAACGTGATGGTAAAGGCCGCATTACTTCTGCTAAAGACACTGAAGGTCGTGATGTAACGCACTCAGGCATGATCAAGATGTCTAAGTCTAAGAACAACGGTATCGACCCTCAAGAAATGGTAGACAAGTACGGCGCTGACACAGTACGTCTATTCATGATGTTCGCGTCTCCAGCGGACATGACACTTGAATGGCAAGAGTCTGGCGTAGAAGGTGCGAATCGCTTCCTAAAACGTGTTTGGAAACTAGTGAAAGAGCACACAGCGAAAGGTGCAGCAGAAGCAGTAGATACCTCAGCGCTTTCTGGTGATCAAAAAGCACTTCGCCGCGACGTTCACAAGACTATCGCGAAAGTGACGGACGATATCGCTCGTCGTCAAACATTCAACACCGCGATCGCAGCGATCATGGAGCTGATGAACAAACTAGCGAAAGCGCCTCAAGAATCTGCGCAAGATCGTGCAATCCTTGACGAAGCACTGAAAGCTATTGTTGTCATGCTTTACCCTATCACTCCGCATATCTCATACGAGCTATGGGCAGCACTAGGTGAAACAGACATTGATAACGCGGCATGGCCGACGTTTGACGAAAAAGCGCTAGTTGAAGACGAAAAAACTATCGTTGTTCAAGTTAACGGTAAGCTACGTGCGAAGCTAACAGTCCCAGCTGATATCTCTAAAGACGATATCGAACAGCTTGGTCTAAACGACGAAAACGTGGTTAAGTTCACTGATGGCCTGACTATTCGTAAAGTTATTTACGTTCCAGGTAAACTGCTGAACATCGTTGCAAACTAATCGCAGCTGTCAATTTGTCTCTGTTTAGCGAACTTATTTGTTAACCAAGAGTCATTAAACAGGGTAGTTTTCTACCCTGTTTATTTACCTCAAACCATTCACATGAGTGGTTTAAGGTAAATAACCCCTTCAATTTAGGATGAATACAATCAATGCGCTTTTTCTCTTTGATTAAACTACCAGTGGTATTGGTATTAGCGGGGCTTCTTTCTGCCTGTGGTTTTCACCTTCGCGGCGAGTATTCCGTACCGGAAGAGCTGCACACTATGTCTTTCTCCAGCTACGATGAATACAGTGAATTAACTCGCTATGTTCGCTCTCAACTCGAACTGAACAAAGTTGAACTTGTTCAACCATCATCGACGGTACCCAACCTTCATTTGACGGAAGCGACAATCGATGAGCGTACACTATCGCTTTATCAAAATAGCCGTGCAGCAGAAAAAGAGCTGACATACGTAGTAAAATACCGTGTGACAATTCCTGGCTATGGTTCTAAAAACTTTACGACAACAGTAAACCGCAACTACCTAGACAACCCGTTGACCGCACTTGCAAAATCTGTTGAGCGTGACGTAATTGAAGACGAGATGCGCTTGCAAGCTGCAAAACAGATGATGCGCCAGTTGGGCCGTATTCGTGCCGAATATGAAGCAGGACAAATCTCTGAGCCAGCGAACAAAAACTCTTAGTCACTATGCGAATTTATGCCGATAAGCTAACGGATCATTTAACTAAACAAGTTAAACAGGTTTACTTAATCTTTGGTAATGAGCCGTTACTGATTCAAGAAAGCCGCCAAGCAATCCAAAAGGCAGCGTTTCAGCAAGGTTTTGAGGAAAAACACCGTTTTGCGGTGGATGCTAGCATCGACTGGAACCAAGTTTACGACTGTTTCCAAGCGATGAGCCTGTTTTCAAACCGTCAATTGATTGAGCTTGAAATTCCTGAAAGTGGCGTAACAACCGCCGTCAGCAAAGAGCTGCAAACACTGTGTGATATGCTTCATGATGACATCATGCTCGTCATTGTTGGTAGCAAACTGACCAAAGCCCAAGAAAATGCGAAATGGTTCAAAGCATTAAGCTCAAAAGGCGATTGGGTAAGCTGCTTGTCGCCAGACCTTCAACGCCTACCTATGTTCATTCAGACACGTTGCCGCACGTTGGGACTAAAACCCGATCAGCAATCACTGCAAATGTTGGCTCAATGGCATGAAGGTAACCTATTTGCATTGACACAAAGCTTAGAGAAATTGGCCCTACTCTATCCGGATGGTGAGCTGACCATCATACGTTTAGAGGAAGCCCTAAGTCGCCATAATCACTTCACTACCTTTAACTGGATCGACGCCTTACTGGCAGGTAAAGCAAACCGTGCACAACGTATTCTTCGCCAACTTGAGGCGGAAGGGGTTGAGACCGTGATCTTGATTCGAAGTGTACAAAAAGAGTTGAGCCAACTTTTAAATATGCATCAAGACTTAACTCAAATGGGAATGAACCAGGTATTTGAGAAATATCGAGTTTGGCAAAACAAGCGTCCACTCTATAACGCAGCACTGACCCGCTTATCAGCGAGTCGTATTTGTGCATTGCTCTCCTTGTTGGCTCAAGCCGAGATAAAAGCCAAAACTCAGTATGACGAGTCTGTATGGCCAACTATTCATCAGTTGAGCTTAGAAACCTGCTCTCCTGATATTAAGCTGGCAATTTAAAAATCAAAGCGTGATATAGTGCGCGACCTGTTTTGCAAGCAAGAATGTAAAACACTTTAGAGATAAGAGACAAACCGAGGAAAACCGAGTGCTTCGCGAAGAACTGAAAGACTTTTTAGCTGATAAAGCCGACGACATGAAAGCGGAAGACATTATCGTCCTAAATGTGGAAGATAAATCAAGCGTGACAGATTACATGATCATCTGTACTGGTACATCCAAACGCCACGTTTCATCCATCGCTGACCATGTTGCAACAGAAGTGAAAAAAGCCGGTCTTGAGCCACTAGGAATGGAAGGTGAAAACGAAGGTGAATGGGTAGTCCTAGATATGGGCGACGCCATGCTTCACGTGATGCAAGAAGAGCACCGCGAACTCTACCAGCTAGAAAAACTCTGGGGTTAATCTTTTGAAAATTCAACTAATTGCTGTTGGCACAAAAATGCCAAAATGGGTTGAGGAAGGCTTTCAAGAATATCGTCGCCGTTTCCCGCATGATATGCCGTTGGAGTTGATTGAAATCTCTGCTGGTAAGCGTGGTAAGAATGCCGATATCGCTCGCATCCTGCAAAAAGAAGGAGAAGCGATGCTCGCGGCGGTACCAAAAGGCAACCGTATCGTCACGTTAGATATCCCAGGTAAAAAATGGGACACTCCTCAACTCGCTGAGCAGTTAGAAGCTTGGAAATTAGATGGCCGTGATGTATCAATATTAATCGGCGGTCCTGAAGGACTCGCTCCTGCATGCAAAGCTGCAGCAGACCAAAGCTGGTCATTGTCTGCCTTAACGCTACCCCACCCTCTAGTGCGTATCGTAATGGCAGAAAGCTTGTACCGAGCGTGGAGCATCACCGCTAACCACCCTTATCATCGCGAATAATCGTTGTTTAACTTTAGAGCCAAGCGTTAATGATTCGTAAACGACGCAGTCAAATCCGAGATTATCAAGCCGAAGCGCGTCTGTTTGCCAGCCGCGCTATTGTTGCTTTTATCGGCATTGTTGTCTTGATGGGAGCTCTGGTTGCCAACATGTACAACATTCAGGTGAACCAGTTTCAAGACTATCAAACCCGCTCGAACGATAACCGCATCAAAGTAGTGCCTATCGCGCCTAACCGAGGTCTAATTTATGACCGAAATGGCGTTTTACTGGCAGAGAACCGTCCCGTCTTTAACTTAGAACTGACCCCAGAAAAAATTAAAGACATTGATGCAACCATCCAAGAATTACAGACTATTCTGGAAATTACACCAGACCAGATTGAACGTTTCCACCACGAGCGTAAACGGACTCGTCGATTTAAATCGGTCCCACTGCTTACCCAACTGAACGAAAAACAAGTAGCGGTATTCTCCGTCAATCAGTACCGCTTTCCAGGTGTGGAAATAAGTGCGACCTTAAAGCGCTACTACCCTTTCAGCGAAGTCTTAACCCACGTGATTGGGTATGTTTCTCGAATCAATGATCGCGACATGCAGCGCCTGATCCGAGAAGAAAAAGACGCAAACTATCAAGCCACTCGCGACATTGGTAAGCTGGGTATTGAAAAATACTACGAAGACCTCTTACACGGTACAGCCGGATATCAAGAAGTCGAGGTAAACAGCCGCGGCCGAGTAATTCGTACCTTAAAGTACGTTCCACCTGTACCCGGAAAAGACATCGTTTTAAACCTTGATATCAACTTGCAGTTGTACGTACACCAATTATTGGACGGCCGCCGAGGCAGTGCTGTAGTAATCGATCCTAGAGACAACGGCGTACTGGCTATGGTTTCGAGCCCTAGCTACGATCCTAACTCGTTCGTGCACGGAATCTCAGGTAAAGACTATCGCGCCCTTTTGAACGATAAAAACCGTCCTTTGGTCAACCGCACTACACTTGGCATTTACCCTCCTGCGTCTACCATCAAACCATTTATGGCGGTAGCCGCGCTGCAAGAAGGTGTCGTCACACCTAACACCACACGAAATGACCCTGGTTATTGGCGCATACCAAACTCCAACACACGCCCGTTTCGTGACTGGTTGCGTTGGGGGCACGGGCGCGTCGATATCATTAAGTCGATCGAAGAGTCTGTTGATACCTTCTACTATCAAATCGCTTATGACATGGGTATTGACCGTATTTCGAATTGGATGATGATGTTCGGTTTTGGTGATTACACTGGCATTGATATCTACGAAGAAAGTAAGGCGAATATGCCGACTCGTGACTGGAAAATGTCTCGCCATAAAACCCCATGGTATAAAGGTGATACGATCCCTGTAGGTATCGGCCAAGGATATTGGACAGCAACACCAATGCAAATCGCCAAAGCAACCTCCGTATTAGTAAACGAGGGAGAAGTGATCGCACCTCACTTGCTCAAAGCGACGATAGAAAATGGTAACGACTTCGAAGAGCAGCAAACGACAGAATACGTGACTTACCCACCAATCAAGAATGTGCCTAAAAAGTACTGGGATATGGCGAAAGAAGGCATGCGTCGGGTAAACCATGGCACGCGCGGAACAGCTCGTCGCTCATTCTACAAAATGAATTATGAAACAGCGGGTAAATCAGGTACTGCACAGGTCTTCGGTCTGGGTGAAAACGAAGAGTACAACGCCGATGAGATCGCCGAGCACTTACGTGACCATGCGTTATTTACTGGCTTTGCACCATTTGATGATCCTAAAGTGGTCGTCACTGTAGTACTAGAAAATGCCGGTGGTGGTTCTAGTAACGGTGCCCCAGTAGTAAGGAAAATTTTTGACCGAGTCGTTCTTGGTCCAGAAGAAATTGAGCCTGAAAACAATGCGAAGAAAGAGGTAAAACAGTAATGAAGATGGATCCCTCTACAGGTAAAAATCGCGCCCTGTTTGAACGCTTCCATATCGACTTACCACTCCTACTTGGCATACTGGCCCTGATGGGGTTTGGCCTGGTGATCATGTACAGCGCCAGTGGCCAAAGTTTACTGATGATGGATCGCCAAGCCATGCGAATGGTGCTTTCACTCGTTGTGATGCTCGTCCTTGCACAGCTTTCTCCACGAACTTACGAAAGCTTGGCACCTTTGATGTTCGTTGGTGGCGTTATACTGCTTTTCGGCGTGCTGTTTTTCGGTGAAGCATCGAAAGGCGCGCAGCGTTGGCTTAACCTCGGTTTTGTGCGCTTTCAACCGTCAGAGCTATTGAAGCTCGCGGTGCCATTAATGGTAGCTCGCTATGTTGGTAGACAGCCCCTCCCACCAACGCTAAGAACACTCATTGTTGCACTGATTATGGTCTGCTTACCAACCATTCTCATTGCAAAACAGCCTGACTTAGGTACCTCAATCCTGATCGCGGCTTCCGGTATTTTTGTTATCTTCCTCGCCGGCATTAGCTGGAAAATAATTGCTGGTGCTGCGATTGCATTAGGTGGTTTCATTCCAATTCTGTGGTTTTTCTTGATGCGAGAGTATCAAAAAGTGCGAGTTCGTACTCTATTTAACCCGGAGTCTGATCCGCTAGGAGCGGGCTACCACATTATTCAGAGTAAAATTGCGATTGGCTCCGGCGGTATTTCCGGCAAAGGTTGGTTGCAAGGTACGCAGTCACAACTAGAATTTCTTCCTGAACGACACACTGACTTTATCTTTGCAGTAATTGCTGAAGAATGGGGTATGATTGGCTTCCTTTGCCTTTTAGCCATCTATCTATTTATTATTGGACGAGGTTTATATCTCGCCAGCCAAGCGCAAACCGCATTTGGACGAATGATGGCAGGCAGTATTGTACTCAGCTTCTTCGTGTATATTTTTGTAAATATTGGCATGGTAAGTGGCATCCTACCTGTAGTAGGTGTACCGTTGCCACTCATCAGTTATGGCGGCACATCAATGGTAACCTTGATGGCTGGTTTTGGTATTCTGATGTCGATTCATACGCACCGAAAAGCATTCTCTAAGGCGACCTAGACATGCAAAAACGCGCTTTATATTCCTTGGTTTTCTCTGCTCTTATTTTGGCAGGCTGTTCATCAACTAGCCAAAAAGAACAAGAAGGCCGTTACGAACTCGAATCCGATGTTGCACCGGATACACCGCTTTCAGTCGAACACATCGAGGATGCGCATCCTAAATATGAACCGTACAGCCTAGGTGGGAACAAAGATTACCACTTGCGTGGCAAAGACTACAAAATAGTTCGCAATGCGAAAGGCTTTAAAGAAAAAGGCCGCGCATCTTGGTATGGGAAAAAATTCCAAGGTCATTTGACTTCTAATGGCGAAATCTATGACATGTACTCAATGACGGCAGCGCATAAAACGCTACCGTTACCAAGTTACGTAAAAGTTACCAATACTGACAACGGCAAAACCACCGTAGTACGAGTTAATGACCGAGGTCCTTTTCACGATGGTCGTATCATTGATTTAAGCTATGCCGCCGCGCACAAGTTAGATGTCATAAAAACAGGCACCGCGAACGTGGAAATTGAAGTGATCAGTATCAATCAGCCCACGGACAAAAAGTCATTAGAAGCGCACCCTAGGTACGTTATTCAAGTGGCATCATCAAAAAATGAAGAACGCGCGCGAACTTTAGGTACCGAGCTTGGTCAAAAATTGGATACAGAAACTTTCCTAGAGAGTGCGAAAGAGTCTTATCGCTTGTTGTTAGGGCCATTTACTGACTATTCCCTGACGCAAGCCACATTAGATAAAGTAAAGTTGCTCGGCTATTCGTCTGCATTTATTAAAAAACACAACACTGCCAAATGACCTCGTGTCATGAATTTCTCTTTGATCCCCCTCTTACATAACTAGGGATTCTGATAAGATGTCTGCAGTTAACCCAAAAATTTGAATTACCATGAATAAAAATAAGTTTGTGAAATCTATTCTCGTTTCTTCGGTTGCCCTTTCTGCAACTTTCGCTCAATCTGCTCTTGCATCACCTATCGTTGTTCCAGATGCCCCTCAAATCGCGGCGAAGGGCTACGTGCTGATGGATTACCATTCAGGTAAAGTACTGGCAGAGAAAGAGATGAACACAAAATTGTCTCCAGCTAGTCTGACTAAGATGATGACCAGCTATGTAATCGGCCAAGAGCTAGCGCGTGGTAATATCTCAGAAGATGATGATGTCACCATCAGTAAAAATGCGTGGGCGAAAAACTTCCCTGATTCATCAAAGATGTTCATTGAAGTAGGCACAACAGTTAAAGTACGTGACCTGAACCGAGGTATCATCGTCCAGTCAGGTAACGATGCCTGTGTTGCGATGGCAGAACATATTGCAGGTTCAGAAGATGCGTTTGTTGACCTAATGAACGCTTGGGCCAACACATTGGGTATGACTAACTCGCACTTTGCCAACGTTCATGGCTTAGATAACGCAGAATTGTACTCAACACCATACGACATGGCACTGCTAGGTAAAGCACTTATCCGTGACGTACCAAATGAGTACCGAGTGTACTCAGAGAAGAAATTTACTTACAACGGCATCACCCAATACAACCGTAACGGTCTACTTTGGGATAAGAGCATGAACGTTGACGGCATCAAAACGGGTCACACAAGTAATGCGGGTTACAGCCTAGTAAGTTCAGCAACTGAAGGTCAAATGCGCTTGGTTGCGGTCGTTATGGGTACTAAAGATGCCAATGCTCGTAAGTCAGAAAGCAAAAAGCTGCTAAGCTACGGCTTCCGTTTCTTCGAAACAGTGGCACCGCACAAAGCAGGTGAAACGTTCGTAGAAGAAAAAGTGTGGATGGGTAACAAAGACACCGTAGCACTGGGTCTTGACCAAGATACTTACGTAACACTACCGCGTGGTGAAGCGAAAAACTTAAAAGCAAGCTTCGTCCTTGAAAAAGAGCTAGAAGCCCCAATTAATAAAGGTGATGTAGTTGGTAAGCTATACTATCAGATCGATGGTGAAGATATTGCCGAGTACCCACTAATGGCACTAGAAACCGTAGAGCAAGGTAGTCTATTTAGCCGCATGTGGGATTACATCGTATTGTTATTCAAGAGCTTCTTCTAAAAAGAACGTTAGAGTAGCAAACTTATTCGCAAAGCCGCCTGAATGGGCGGCTTTTTAAGTTTGAGCTCCTCGTCTTGAGTTCCCCCTAATTTGACTGTACTATTTCGCACCGCAACGAATATCTACTGGAGTTATCGATATGCTAACCATCAACTCTGATGCAAAATTAAAAGACCTGCTTGAGTTCCCTTGTTCATTTACTTACAAGGTAATGGGTCATGCAAAGCCTGAACTTCCAGAGCTTGTTCTTGAAGTGATTCAGCGCCATGCTCCAGGTGACTACAGCCCGACCGTTAAACCAAGTGCTAAGGGCAACTACCACTCTGTGTCAATCAACATTACTGCAACCTCTATCGAGCAGGTTGAGACACTGTACAAAGAGTTAGGTGAAATTGACATCGTACGCATGGTTCTATAATTTTTTGATATATTAAATTTTTTTTGAAAGCAGCCTTGGCTGCTTTCTTTTTATTTATCAAAGAGATAACGAGGCTTTACATCGCTTTCAGTTAAAAATCTGTTACGCAGCGGTAGAGCATCAGGGTTATCCGGTTTATAATCCAAAAACTTTATATATTAGCAACAGGAATTCCCATGCAACACCAACTTGTTGTAAAACGACTTGGCCGCCAAGACTATGAGCCTGTATGGAAGGCGATGCATGAGTTCACCGACCAACGCACAGAAGAAACCCGTGATGAAGTCTGGTTGGTAGAACATAACCCAGTATTTACGCAAGGACAGGCAGGTAAAGCTGAGCACTTGATTAACACTGGCGATATTCCTGTTGTACAAAGTGATCGCGGAGGCCAGGTTACGTATCATGGCCCTGGTCAGTTGGTCGCCTACTTCTTGATCAACCTACGCCGTAAAAAATTAGGTGTACGAGATCTCGTTACCACAATCGAGAACCTCGTGATCAATACGCTAAAAGCATACAATATTGACTCAGCCGCGCGACCTGACGCACCAGGTGTCTACGTTGCCGGTAAGAAAATATGCTCTCTCGGTTTACGCATTCGTAAAGGATGCTCGTTTCATGGCTTAGCCTTGAACGTAAATATGGATTTAACACCGTTTCTGCGTATTAACCCTTGTGGTTATGAAGGTATGGAAATGGTTCAGGTCAGCCAATTTGGCGGCCCAGACAATGTAGAAGCCGTAGAAAAACAATTAATAGAAGAACTCGTTACTTTGCTCGATTATGAGCAAGTAGAATTCAGCACAGAAGCACCTTCTCAAGGTAATAAAGCATGAGCAAACCAATCCAGATGGAAAAAGGCGTTAAATATCGTGACGCCGATAAAATGGCATTGATTCCCGTAAAGAACATGCCTACAGAGCAGAAAGAAGTGCTACGTAAGCCTGATTGGATGAAGATCAAGCTACCAGCCGACAGCCAACGAATTCAAGACATCAAAGCGGCGATGCGTAAGAATAAACTTCACTCCGTATGTGAAGAAGCATCTTGCCCGAACCTAGCGGAATGTTTTAACCACGGTACAGCAACCTTCATGATCTTAGGTGCTATTTGTACTCGTCGTTGTCCTTTCTGTGACGTTGCTCATGGCCGCCCATTACCACCGGAAGCAGAAGAGCCTCAAAAACTGGCGAAAACCATTGCCGATATGAAGCTGAAATACGTAGTAATCACTTCTGTCGACCGTGACGATCTGCGTGACGGCGGTGCACAACACTTTGCCGATTGTAACCGCGAGATCCGTGCGTTAAACCCGCATATTAAGATTGAAACACTGGTTCCTGACTTCCGTGGTCGCATGGATGTAGCGCTTGATCTAATGAAAGACAATCCGCCAGATGTCTTCAACCACAACTTAGAAACCGCGCCACGTCTTTACCGTAAAGCTCGCCCAGGTGCGAACTACAAATGGTCACTTGAGCTCCTTAAGAAGTTCAAAGAGCAGCATCCCGATGTACCGACCAAGTCTGGTTTGATGATGGGCCTTGGTGAAACCAAAGAAGAAATCATCGAAGTACTGAAAGATCTACGCGCACACGGCGTAACGATGCTGACTCTAGGCCAGTACCTAGCGCCAAGCCGTCACCACTTGCCAGTAGAACGTTACGTTCCACCATCAGAGTTTGACGAGCTAAAAGAAGTTGCACTAGAACTTGGCTTCACGCATGCAGCGTGTGGTCCATTTGTTCGCTCTTCTTACCATGCCGATATGCAGGCTCAAGGTATCGAGATTAAATAAGCTCTCGCTTGTTTTGAAAAGCTTGTTTTGAAAAGAAAGGTTGGCTCAGTGCCAACCTTTTTTGCATCTGGCAAATGATGATAAAAAGCCATTCTACCACCGTCATTCTGAACAGCGAGGAACGAGCGTGATTCAGAATCTGTTTTCAGAATACTGATGATTTTTAGGGAAACTCTGAGTAAAAGAGTGTGCCTCAACAAGATTCCTGATCTCGCCTAGGCTCGTCGGAATGACGTGGTTTGGATATATTGAAAAGGGACAGTGTTGGTAGCCACCCCCTTATCACACACTCTCGCTATATCTCATTCCAAACGCCAGACAAACAAAAAAGGCCCTCAATTGAGGACCTTTAGTATATCAATGTTCAAAATAGACGAGTCGAGTTCTAGGAGAACACACGGAGTTTACGCGAGCAAATGAGTATGTTCGACACCGAAATCGACTCATTCTATGAAGAACAGTTAGGCGTAAACCGGTAGACGCTTACAAATTTCTAGCACTTTCTGTTTAGTCGCTTCGATAACTTCTTCGTTGCCGATGTTATCTAGAACGTCACACATCCAGTTTGCTAGCTCTTTTGCATCTTCTTCAGTGAAGCCACGGCGAGTGATCGCTGGCGTACCTACACGGATACCAGACGTTACGAATGGGCTGCGTGGGTCATTTGGTACTGAGTTCTTGTTTACAGTGATGTTTGCAGCACCTAGTGCCGCGTCTGCGTCTTTACCAGTGATATCTTTGTCGATTAGGTCAACAAGGAACAAGTGGTTTTCTGTACCGTTAGATACGATTTTGTAGCCACGCTCTTGGAACTGACCAACCATTGCTTTTGCGTTTTTCACTACGCGAGCTTGATAAGCTTTGAACTCTGGCTCCATCGCTTCTTTGAACGCTACTGCTTTACCAGCGATAACGTGCATTAGAGGGCCACCTTGACCACCAGGGAACACTGCTGAGTTCAATTTCTTGTACATATCTTCGCCAGCATTTGACAAGATAAGACCACCGCGAGGACCTGCTAGTGTTTTGTGCGTCGTTGTTGTTACCACGTGAGCATGCGGTACTGGTGTTGGGTATTCACCGGCAGCGATAAGACCAGCTACGTGCGCCATATCAACAAATAAGTAAGCACCTGCTTTGTCAGCAATTTCACGCATGCGTTTCCAATCAACGATTTGCGAGTAAGCAGAGAAACCACCGATGATCATCTTAGGTTTGTGTTCAAGTGCTAGCTGTTCCATCTCGTCGTAGTTGATTTGACCAGCTTCATCGATACCGTAAGGGATAACGTTGTAGTGCTTACCCGAGAAGTTTACTGGTGAACCGTGAGTTAGGTGACCACCGTGCGCTAGGCTCATGCCTAAAACTGTATCGCCAGGGTTAAGAAGCGCCATGTAAACTGCGCTGTTTGCTTGAGAACCTGAGTGAGGCTGTACGTTAGCGTACTCACAACCAAATAGTTGGCATGCACGCTCAATTGCTAGTGCTTCAGCTTTATCTACGTACTCACAACCGCCGTAGTAACGCTTACCTGGGTAGCCTTCAGCGTATTTGTTCGTTAGCTGAGAACCTTGCGCTTCCATTACACGTGGGCTTGTGTAGTTTTCAGAAGCGATAAGTTCAATGTGTTCTTCCTGGCGAAGAGTTTCTTCCTGGATAGCTGCGAACAGTTCCGCATCGTAATCTGCGATGTTCATATCACGCTTAAGCATCTGTATCTCCTGACTCAGATTAGTACTGAAAGTTGCAAAAAAACTGTTGAATGACCCGACGCAAACGTTTTCGTCACCCTAATGGCGCGCATTCTACATAATTTGATTTAGGTCATAAAGAGAAATTTACAATTTTTCTCATGCAGTTTTTTCATGATGACAAGCAATGTTTATCATGCCAGCATTGCAATCGCATAACGACAATCTATTGCCTGTCAAATTTGTGCTTTACACCCTGTAAAACAGCAATTACATAGGTTTACCGTAAATTTTACCCTCTAGCTACCGAAAAGATCATCTTTTTACTACTATGCACGCCTTATTTATCACTAATGACTGCAATATTGATGGAAAAACACTCATTAAAAGAAGACTGGATAGCGATTCTCACGGGTACCTTTTTAGTAGCTCAAGGCGTTTTCTTTCTCCAATCCGCGAACCTTCTAACGGGAGGCACGACTGGATTGGCTCTGCTTATTAGCCAATTTACACCTTTTACCTTTGGTGTGCTGTACTTTTTAGCAAACAGTCCTTTTTACTTACTAGCATGGAAACGCTTCGGCCGTCATTTCGCCATTAATAGTGCCATTTCTGGCGCGTTGGTTTCTATCTTTGCCGATCATCTTTATTTGCTAATCTCGCTCGAATCGGTAAATGAAGTTTATTGCGCCGTCGCAGGCGGGCTTTTAATGGGGCTCGGTATGCTGATCCTATTCCGACATCGCTCCAGCTTGGGTGGCTTTAACGTGCTGTGTTTGTTTATCCAAGACAAATTTGGCATTTCAGTTGGCAAAAGCCAAATGGCAATCGATGCATGTATCCTGTTTGCTTCATTCTTCTTTGTCACACCAGAAGTGATTGGCCTTTCAATTTTGGGGGCGTTTGCACTCAATGTCGTGTTAGCGATGAACCACAAACCGCACCGCTATTCCGTGACCTACGGTTCATAAATTTTTGATAATGATTGAAGCGCGATTTATAAGATTTCGCGCTCCAATCGCTATATAATACTTCGCGATTTCCAAATAGATCGGTACGGTATGCGCGACTTTCTGCAACAAGCTAAACAGACTCACAGTTGTATTGCGATTGGAGAGCTGATCTATAACCCGAAGACACAGACCCTTCATCAAGATGTTATCGCGATTGATCTTGAACCTCGCACCATTGAATTATTAGAACTGCTGTTAACAAGCGTTGGCCACCCACTCTCTGCTGACACCATTATTGAAACCATTTGGCAGAGCAAGTTCATCTCTAAGAATGTGCTCACGAACCGCATTAGCACCTTACGTGCCCTGCTACAGCAGTACTTACCCGAATACGATGCCGCTAAGCTTTTAGTCACTTACCCCCGCAAAGGCTACTTTCTTAACCCTGCCAATATTCGTTTGGTGCCACCAGCGAAAAGCCATCGACGCGTTATCCCAACTCAGGTTGCGAGGAATAAGAACTTCAAGCTGATTTTTGCTTATAGCTTGTGTGCCATACTTGCAGTTTGTAGCGTGACGCTCGCAAGCTTGTTATGGCAACGCCAAGAAATCTCAACACAACAAACACGTCATCAACTACTGATTCCCAAAGTCGAGCTACTACTCAACCGTGTCGATTCAATCGGCTCTCAGGCGCGAAAATACCGCATACTGGTCAAAGCCATCTTGCTGCAACAACAGGTCGAATATCCATACACCGACATCGCCAACCAAGATGCTCCCAGTTACTTTCTTGATCCTATCGGTCATGCGCCATATTTCCCTGGCGCACGAAACATGCAGACCAGCGACTACAAGCTCAATATCGAGTTAAAAGACGGCACAAAACAGGGCATCTTGAAAGCGCAGATGAACCTTATTTATCCTGCGACGGGCAAGCTAGCGTTTCGCAATGACTACACACTGCGTTTATCTGACTTACAATCGGATATTTTCCAAATGCACTCGGATGTCGCGCAATACTTCAATCTGCCTGCACCTTCGGCAAGTACGTGGCAGCTTTCGGATATTCACAAAAAAATGTTATTCGAGAATGCCTTTTCTAGCCAACCTCTCCGACAATCTGATGAGTTTGCGGCTATAACAACGGCAAGACATCTCGCCTTATACGAGCACGAACATCAAAAGCTGGAAGCGTATTTAACTCAAGTACAATCGTCGTTTGATGTTTTGCCAGATGAGCTGAGCCTCTGGTTAGGTCTATTGCATTTCAAATTAGGTAACTTAGACAGGGCAAAAGCTCTGTTAACGACACCAGATGGCGACTCACGCATCCAAAACGCACTGATTTATACCTTTGTGTCTCACATTGCTTACAAGCAGAACAAACTTGAACAGTTCCGTCTCAACTACATGGAATCACTGGTGGCGCTGCTGCGCGTTTTACCTTCCGAAACCTTGTTTGAGCGTCTTTCTCAATCTGAATCCAAAGAGACTTGCCTCCAACCGTGGAAAACGTTGCATGTTAGTGTGACCGATCAAGAAATCATAAGCCGATGGAAAGCGCTCATTAACGAGTATTGCACTAATGTAGCCAACGAAATAAATCCAAATAAAACAAAGACCTAAATATAAAATTAAGCTTTCATTAACCCCTGTTATCTTTTGTTTTTTGCCCTTTTTCTCTCGCTGAACTTAGCATGCTCGCATTCAAGCAACGGCCCAACATGAAGCGGCCTTATCAATCAGGAATGTAAACCATGCTAAACAAAATGACGCTTATCGCAGCAGCAACTCTGGCTCTTTACGGCTGTGGCGGAGGTTCGTCTTCTGGCAGTGCGAATCCAAACAAAGTGCCTCAAGAAAGTTTCGACGTCTCGATTCACAACTCCATTTTCGCTCCTGTACCAAACACACAATTGAGCTATTCGTTTAGCTTGGATGGCCAACCAGAGGGCGACATGAAACTGAGCTTCCAAGCGATGGATAGCGAGCAAATATTGGCAGCATTGGCACAAATCCCAAACAGCGAGGCAATGGTCCAGTTGGTTAATGACTTGATGAACTACGGCGCCGAACAGTTCTACTATTCAGACGAGCAGTACAACGACGACGAAGAGAGCAATACGCTTTACTTTGCAGGATCAGATGGTGCACTCCATGAAATCACTGACGCTTATTTCATTGGTCATCAGTTTATTGCCATGCTTATGCACAGCGGTCCGATTTTCCGCCTAAACGGTGACGACGTAAAAGAGAAAAGCCCGAATATTGACATCGGTGAAGAAACTATGTCTCTGCAAACCACTCTTACAGGCTACTCAGTTCACAACCTACTAGACCGTTTTGAAGAGCATGAGTGGGTACAAAACCTTCCTATGACAGCATCTTGCCAAGTGGTTTGGCAACAGCAAATCCGAGAAACTGGCGTGCGTAAAGCGTTCTCGATCTCAGGCAAGAAAATTGAAGCGGCATACCTGATGGAAGAGAACATCTACAACCTAAACTGTGATGATATGGACTCAATGGAGTTCGCCACTTCGGCAGAACGTTGGTTTAATCCGAGCTTAGGTCTGATAGAACAAATTGAACTGCTGAAAGTACAACAAGTACAAATCAACGAAGAGAAAGTGCAGCTAACAGCGATTGAAACAAAATAAGCTTGCATTTTTTATAGATACCTCAATAAAAGAAGGCTTTGGGGAGCACACCAAAGCCTTCATCTCGAACATCAATCTTAGGGGTGATGACACCCGAGTTTATTCTTCTATCAATAAAATACGAGTTTCGTAAGGTCGTAACACTTGATGGTTTGACGCGACTGCGCTCGCTGAGTTTTGATAGTTAGATAGCAAGTTTTTCGCTTTACTCATATCAAAACGTTCTGGCAGAACGCATTCCACCTCTTCAGCATAGTAGTTATTGATACACAGCAGCGTTCGCTTATCGTTCTGACGAGCGTAAGCGAAAATACGTTTGTGCTCTGGCAGTAAATCTTCATAACGGCCATCGGTGATGACTGGAACCTGTTTACGCAGTTCAATCAGACGCTTGTAAAAGTAGAACACCGAGTTCAAATCGGCAACCGCAGCTTCAGCATTGATTTCAGAGTAATTCTGCGCCACTTCAAGCCACGGCGTTCCCTCAGTAAAGCCCGCGTGTTTTGCACTGTTCCATTGCATTGGTGTACGTGAATTATCACGCGACTTCTGTGCCAAGATCGCCATCATATCGTCATGAGATACACCATCACGGTTGACCATGATGTCGTACATGTTAGTACTTTCAACATCACGATATTGGCTGATTTCGGTATAACCCGGGTTGGTCATGCCGATCTCTTCCCCCTGGTAAACATAAGGTGTGCCTTGCATCATGTGCACTGATGCCGCAAGCATCTTGGCAGATTCAACACGGTATTGCTCGTCGTTACCTAATCGGCTCACAACGCGTGGCTGGTCGTGGTTACACCAGAACAGCGCCCCCCACCCTTTGCCATTTAAGCCCGTTTGCCAATGATTGAAGATCTGTTTTAACTGAATGAAATCAAACGGCGCTTTGGTCCATTTTTCACCATTTGGATAATCGACTTTCAGATGATGGAAGTTGAACACCATGGATAGCTCTTTGCCGTCTAGCGAAGAATATTGCTGGCAGTGCTCTAGCGTAGTGGAAGACATTTCACCCACCGTCACGCTGCCGTATTTTTGAAACACAGATTCGCTAATCTCTTGAAGGTATTCGTGCACACGTGGACCATCCGTGTAGAAACGACGACCATCACCAATATCGTCACTTGGAAAATCTTGCTGCTTGGAAATCAGGTTGATAACGTCGAGACGGAAACCATCCACTCCTTTTTCTGCCCAGAAGCTGATGACTTCTTTCACTTCTTCACGCACTACTGGGTTTTCCCAGTTTAAGTCCGCTTGCTCTTTAGCAAAAAGGTGCAAATAGTACTGGCCTGTTTTTTCATCCAGCGCCCAAGCGTTGCCACCAAACTTTGATTGCCAGTTGTTTGGTTCAGCACCATCTACCGAATCTTTCCAGATGTAGTAATCACGGTATGGGCTGTTTTTATCACCCAGTGCGGATTGGAACCACTTGTGTTCTGTCGACGTGTGGTTCACTACAATGTCCATGATGATACGAATACCCAACTGATGCGCTTCTGCTAGCAAAGTATCAAAGTCTTGCATCGTGCCGAACTCAGGGTTGATCGAGTAGTAATCGGAGATGTCATAACCGTTGTCGATCATTGGCGATTGGTAAACCGGCGTCAGCCAAATCGCATCCACACCAAGATGCTTAAGATAATCCAGCTTAGAAATGATCCCTTTGATGTCGCCCGTGCCTTTACTGCCACTGTCACAAAAGCTTTTTGGGTAAATTTGATAGATGGTTGCGGTTTTCCACCAGCTCTCATCATGCTTGGTCATAGCCATTTCTAACACTCACTTACCAGTAATCGGAAACTTAAAATTTGAAAAGAAAAATAGGAGGAGGCAGCCAAGTCACTGCCTCAAATAGAATTACGCGTTTGCAGGCTCAAGCTCACCTTTGGCTTGTGCACGCTTATAAAGAATTAACGTTAATGCAGCAGGTACCAGCATTGCGACTAACATAGCCAAAGCAAAAATGCCCCAGAACTGCGGTTGGATAGACAAGATGCCCGGCAAACCGCCCACACCGATACCGTTCGCCATTACGCCCGCACTACCACAAATAGCAGCAGCACACGCACTACCGATCATCGCGCTCAACATTGGGAACTTGTATTTCAAGTTGATGCCGTACATCGCCGGTTCAGTCACGCCAAGGTAAGCAGAGATAGCCGCAGGCACTGAGATATCACGCTCGCCGTGTTTTTTACTGATGATAATGATGCCGACGACCGCAGACGCTTGAGCAATATTTGAAAGCGCAATCAGAGGCCAAATTGGCGTGCCGCCTAGCTCTTGCATTAATTGAAGGTCAACCGCGTTGGTGGTGTGGTGAATACCAGTAATGACCAATGGCGCGTATAGGAAGCCGAAGATGGTTGAGCCAATCATTGCGAAGTCACCCGTCATGGCTGCTTTTGCTGCGAATGCCACGCCGTCACCCAACATACGACCGAATGGACCAATGATAGAGTGCGCAAGAATCACAGACACAATGATTGAGACAAACGGCACGACCACTAGGTAAAGGTAAGACGGAATGATGCGTTTTAAGTTGGTTTCAATAAACGCCAGAGCCATACCAGCAAGCATTGCTGGAATCACTTGCGCCTGATAGCCCACTTTCTCGATGGCAAATAAGCCAAAGTCCCACACTTCGGGTACTTGCTTACCAATCAGGTAGGCGTTCATCAACTGTGGCGAAACCAATGTTACACCAAGCGTGATACCCAGAATCGGAGTACCGCCGAGCTTTTTCACTGTCGACCAACACACGCCAACCGGTAGGAAGAAGAAGATCGCCTCACCAATCAGCCATAAGAAAGAGTGTACCGTTGCCCAAAACTGGCTGATTTCCGTTAGCGTTTGACCATCAAACATCTTGATGTCGCCAATCACGTTACGGAAACCAAGGATCAGACCACCGGTGATGATCGCTGGTAGCAGTGGTACAAAGATTTCTGCAAGGTGGGAAATACCACGCTCAACGATATTCATGTTTTGACGAGCAGCGTTCTTCGCTTCGTCTTTGCTGGCTTCACTTTTACCCGTCAGTCCGATCAGTACCTTGTAAACTTCATCCACTTCAGTACCGATAACCACTTGGAACTGGCCTGCGTTGGTAAAACAGCCCTTCACCATCGGTAATGCTTCTAACTGTTTCGTATCTGCTTTGTCCGTATCATTTAGAACAAAACGCAAGCGAGTTAAACAGTGACTTACACTGGCAATGTTGTCCGGCCCCCCGACCAGCTCAATAAGACGCTCCACGTCTTTACGCGCAATCTTACTCATAACTTTGTCCATCCTGTATTGGATACATTCGATTCATCATTTTGTTTTTATAAATGGGAACATTCCCATTTCTTGATTTTAATATTGCCATCCGAAGGCAAAAAACAAAATGGGAACAGTCCCATTAATTGAGAGTGATCACAGTATAATTTTAGAGCAGATCGTTTTAGTGTGGGTCAATAAACGATAGGCTGTTGAGTAAAGTGAACCACTTCCTCATCGCCATTTAATTGATTGATCAGCATGTTAGCGGACTTCTCACCTGCAAGGGTATAACCTGGGTCGACACTAAATACTTTAGGGAAAAGGAAAGAGAGCAATTCATTACCACCAACACCTGTCACAACCACGTCTTCACGTCCTAACTCTTGAAGACGCTTAATCACGCCCAACGCGATAGTGTCACTGGCGCACACGATGGCCTGAGTATCAGATTGAAGGACTTTGTCTACCAACTGATAAGCACTTTCATGGCTCAACTTACCCGTTTGGAAACAAGGTGTAATTTGCTTGCGTTGACACCAAGCTTTATAAGCATTTAGACGAGCTAAGCCAGTGGTTTTGTCTTCAGGATCAACACCAATATAAGCAATGCGAGATAAAGATTGCTGCTCAAGGTGAGACAAAGCCATGTCTATCACACCTTGGTTATCGTAGTTGATCGAGGAAACCATTTGCGTGTCTATCGCGATCACGACGATACGATTCCCCCACTCCGCCAATGCTCGCTCATCACATCCAGTAAAGCCAAACACGATCACCCCATCGACGTTGCGACGTTTAAGCACATCCAAATGTTCATTGGTTTTATCGCGATCGAATTGGCTCTCCATGATCACCGCATCATAACCAGCGGAATACAAAGCATTGAGCATGGTACCAACGGCGCGATTTTCTGATGGTGAATCCAAACGGGAGATGATAACCCCAATGACTTTTTGGCTGCCACCACGCATCGACTGCGCCGACTTTGATGGGACGTAGCCTGATTCACGAATGATTTGCTCTACCTTCTCTCGCGTTTGGGGTTTCACTTTTGGATCGTTAGTAAGCACACGGCTTACTGTCGATTTGCCCACGCCTGCCAATTTTGCGATATCAAGAATGGTGAGTTTTTTGCTCATAAGTGTTCAGATTAAAAGAAGGAATCAAACAAAAGGGAAGCAGTGGCTTCCCTTATCTCAGTCAGTAATGAATATTACTTGTTTAAGTACGCAGGCACATCTGCAATGCTATCCAATACTACCGTTGCAATGGCTTCGCCCTGTTCCGTTACTGGCTTACCAGTGCGAACCAAAATCTTAGTGCCAACGCCTGCCGCTTCTGCTGCCATCATGTCTTCAGCTTTATCGCCGATCATCACAGATTTCTCCATGTCGATCTTCAAGAAGTCACGCGCAGAAATGAACATACCTGGTTTTGGCTTACGGCACTCACAATCTTGCTTGTACTCGCCAATGCCATGTTCTGGATGATGTGGACAGTAATAGATACCATCGAACTCAACACCATTATCAGCAAAGTTCCAATCCATCCATTGAGTCAGAGACAAGAAACGGTCTTCACTGAATTTACCGCGTGCGATGCCCGATTGATTCGTCACTAACACTAGAAGGTAGCCTTTATCTTTTAGCGCTTTCGTCGCTTCAAATACACCATCAATGTACTCAAAATCATGTTCGTCATGAACGTAGCCGTGGTCAACGTTTATCACGCCATCACGATCGATAAAAACAGCAGGTTTTGCCAAAACGTATTTCTCTATTAACTCGGTTTAATCAGATTATTACATACCTTATAAACTTCAACACTATCTAATTCATTCTAGGCCTCGACAAAACGGTTGATTTGTTGGGCAAGAATCGGTAAATCTGAGGGTGCCCCGCCGTCTACCTCCTGCTTGTTATCTATACATCTTCGTTTCAAAACAGAACATCCATACATTTAGACGTCTAGACGTAAAAATATCTATTGACTTCATTCTGCTTAACCCATAGCATCAACTGAAAATTGAGATAAAGCTCAACATTAAGTTCTGTCAAAGGCCGTTTTTGACAGCGAAGTTCCCCGTATCTTTGGGCAGGTTGAAACATGATAGAAATAAAAAACGTCAATAAAGTGTTCTACCAAGGCAGTAAGGAAATCCTTGCCCTGAAAGACATTAACCTACACATCGACAAAGGCACCATCTTTGGTGTTATCGGTTCATCAGGTGCTGGTAAAAGTACGCTGATTCGCTGCGTAAACATGTTAGAAGCGCCGACCTCTGGTTCCATCATCGTTGATGGTGTGGATCTAACCAAACTCAGCAAAAAACAACTAGTCGAAACACGCCGTAACATTGGCATGATCTTCCAGCACTTTAACCTGCTTTCGTCTCGTACTGTGTTTGATAATGTAGCACTGCCACTAGAACTGGCAGGTAAAGACAAATCGCAAATCACAACAAAAGTAACTGAGTTGCTAAAGCTTGTAGGCTTAGCCGACAAACACGAGAGCTACCCATCTAACTTAAGTGGCGGCCAAAAACAGCGTGTGGCAATTGCTCGTGCATTGGCATCCGATCCTAGCGTGCTGCTTTGTGATGAGGCCACTAGTGCGCTAGACCCGGCAACAACTCAATCTATCCTTGAGTTATTGAAAGAGATCAACCGCAAACTCAACATCACGATTTTACTTATCACTCACGAAATGGAAGTCGTAAAAAGTATCTGTCACGAAGTAGCAATCATCGGTGGTGGTGAGCTGGTGGAAAAAGGCACCGTTGGCGATATTTTTGCGCACCCTAAGACAGAGCTAGCGCACCAATTCATTCGCTCAACGCTGGATCTTTCCATTCCTGAAGATTACCAAGCTCGTCTGCAAGCAGAGCGTGTTGATGGCAGCTACCCGTTGGTTCGCTTAGAGTTTACTGGCGCAACCGTCGATGCACCGTTAATGTCGCAAATTTCTCGTAAATACAATATTGATGTGAGTATTTTGAGTTCCGACCTTGATTACGCTGGTGGCGTGAAATTCGGCATGATGGTCGCAGAGCTATTTGGTAACGAAGAAGATGACAACGCAGCTCTTGAATACCTGCGTAAGCACAACGTAAAAGTAGAGGTACTTGGTTATGTCCTTTAATACGATTTCTGAATGGCTGAGCTTAAACAGCAAACTACTTTTAGGTGCAACGTGGGAAACGCTTTACATGGTTGCGGTTGCCGGATTAGTCGGCTTTGCTGTGGGTATTCCATTAGGCGTAATCCTCCATATTACTAAGAAAGGCGGCCTACTTGAAAACACCAAACTAAATAGCGGCTTAGGCGCTATCGTTAACATTGGTCGTTCTGTGCCATTCCTCGTACTGATGGTTGCGATTATTCCAGTGACAAAAATGCTAGTTGGAACCTTTATCGGTACAACCGCAGCAATCGTCCCACTGACTATTGGCGCCATTCCTTTTGTCGCTCGTCTTATTGAAGGTGCTTTATTAGAAGTACCGACAGGCTTGGTGGAAGCAGCGCAGTCAATGGGGGCGACACCAACACAGATCATCACAAAAGTTCTACTACCTGAAGCAATGCCGACTATTGTTAACTCAGTAACGATTACCTTGGTCACTCTCGTTAGCTACTCAGCTATGGCGGGTACGGTAGGCGGCGGCGGCCTAGGTGACGTAGCCATTCGTTACGGTTTCCACCGCTACGATGTAACTATCATGGCCGTGACTGTCGTGATGTTGATTGTTCTAGTACAGATTATTCAGTCTATCGGTGACGCAGTGGTGCGCCGTGTAGACCACAGATAAGTATCAAAAATACAAATTATAAGGAGATAAAGATGAAATTTAGCCTTAAAGGTCTTTTGACTGTAGCAACGGCTGCCTCTGCTCTTGCTCTAGCGGGTTGCGGCGACAAAGAAGTAGACGTAAACAAAGTAAAAGTTGGCGTTATTGCTGGTGCTGAAGCACAAGTAGCCGAAGTTGCCGCTAAAGTAGCAAAAGAGAAATACAACCTAGACGTTGAGCTAGTAACATTTACCGATTACGTAACACCAAACGCCGCTCTGGATGATGGTTCAGTAGACGCGAATGCGTTCCAACACAAACCATACCTAGATCAACAAGTGAAAGACCGCGGCTACAAACTGGCTATCGCGGGTAACTCATTCGTTTACCCTATTGCTGGTTACTCAAAGCAAGTAAAATCAATTGATGAAATTCAAGATGGCGCACGCATCGCAGTACCAAACGACCCAACTAACCTAGGTCGCTCACTACTGCTTCTTGAGCAACAAGGTTTGATTACGCTACGTGATGGCGTTGGTCTACTCGCTACAGTACGTGACATCGTAGGCAACCCTAAAAATATCGAAATCATTGAACTAGAAGCCCCACAGCTTCCGCGTTCATTGGATGACGTAACGCTATCTATCATCAACACCACTTACGCAAGCTCTATCGACCTATCGCCAGAGCGTGACGGCGTGTTCGTTGAAGATAAAGACTCACCATACGTAAACCTAATTGTCGCTCGCGAAGAAAATGTTAATGCGCAAAACGTACAAAACTTCGTAAAAGCTTACCAAACGGAAGAAGTTTACGAAGCGGCAAAAGAGCTGTTCAAAGGCGGTGTTGTGAAAGGTTGGTAATCCCACTTTTCAAAACATGACTGAAAACAACGTTCTAAACACAAAAGGGCTGATGTGAAAACATCAGCCCTTTCTATTTGTCTATCTACCCATTTAAGTAGCTTCAATTCGCTACTTAAGATGGTCCCAAGAGATATTCGACACGATTCGGCAGTCATCACACTTAAAATGAAATATGTCATGTAGTGGCTCATCGAGTAGCCACTCGCCATCGCATTTTGGACACTTGCGCGCTTTCTCGCTCTCCAGCGACTGACCACCGACACGATACTGGTAATAGTACGTAGGGATCTTCGTGATGTATTCGATACGGCCACGTAAGTCCCAACCTCGGCGAAACAGCACACTATCCACATCGCAAATTTCGTGCAGCGCCGCATGTTCCGCTCGGCAACCCCCTGCCATTTGGATTTCATCACACGCTTGCCACTCAGTCTGCCACTTAATGACGGCTTTATGGTCTCCATTAAGTGTTGGCTCATTACGATACAAAGGAATTGGCAACAGGGTTTCACCACTTCGCAAAGGCGAACACGTATGAACATAAGTCGTGTACAACACTTGCCAGCTAGGTGTCTCTTCTTCGGCTGCTTGTTCTGAATTCAAATCACGCCCCAGCATGCGCATTTTCGGTGCAAGCAAAGACGCATCCGACAAACGGTTCATGCACACTTTGACGAAATCTGAGTGATAACGTGGATGCAAGCTGTCTTGTTCTGGGCAAACAACACGAACGAAAAATTCACCTTCTCCCATCACTATTGGGAATTCACGACCTAATACTTGGCCGTTGTAACGCAGAGCATCCATCAAGCCATTAATGGCTTTGTCTACCGCGCTGACGGTGGTGTTATCAAAACACTCAAACTGCAACTCAACAACATACATACTTAGACGGCAGCCTCTAACTTATTCAAGAACTCAACCAATGAATCTGCCAATACATCACGTTTAGAGGTGCCCAAACGCTCTAGAATCACATTGCCAGTGAGGTTACAAATAGAAATCACATCCATTTCCTCATCTGTCGCTGCTATAAATACTGTTGGTTTAAGTTTCAAGCGGCGCTGCGTCACCAAATGACCAAGAATATTTTCTTGTAGACGCACGAAATCGTCATCGCTCCACACTTGCAGCAGCGTCAACGAATTACCTTGCCAAGTTGCCTCCATATCAGCGCAGTATTGAGAACCATAAAAGGCTTTAACATCATCTTGCAGTGACAACTCAATCGCATTTTCCACATTGGTGAAATCGGCCATTTCATCACGTGCGACCGCTTTCCAAAGCACCTTTCCATCACGCTTCTCTTCGACACAAGGAGAAACAAGCTCTGCAAGCTCTTCACTGCTTGGCAACTCATTGTGCTTAGCTTGCCAAGCTTGTTGGTAGCGCAGGCTGAACTCTTGTAGCGCCTGAGTAACGTTTTGGGTCATGAAGGTCTCCTCATTCCTTATTTATCAGATAGCCGTACTTGCCGGATGGCAATTGACCAGCGGATTCAGTAAAATTCTCGCCATTCTAATCGAAAACGACCACAAAGTATGAGCAAATATTCTGACGCTAAAGAGCTTGCTGGCTTAACACTAGGTAAAACGACCGAGTATGCGAACCAGTATGACCCAAGCTTGCTGCAACCAGTCCCTCGCAGCCTGAACCGAGATGACCTCCAGTTAGGCGATACTCTGCCTTTCATGGGGCACGACATTTGGACGCTGTACGAACTGTCTTGGTTAAATAGTAAAGGTTTACCACAAGTGGCCGTTGGCGAAGTATACATTCCAGCCACCAGCGCAAACTTGATTGAATCGAAGTCTTTCAAACTGTACTTAAACAGCTATAACCAAACCCGCTTTGCAAGCTGGGAAGAAGTGACTGAGCGTTTAACACAAGACCTTTCTGAATGCGCAGGTGAAAAGGTGCTGGTTGAGGTGAATCCAGTGACCCACTATACCAATCAACCTATCGTGACAATGGACGGTGAATGTGTAGATGACCAAGACATTGACATCACCAGTTACGATTTTGATGCCGATTTGCTTGAAGGTGCGGCAGGTGAAATACAAGTTGAAGAGGTGCTACATAGCCACCTATTGAAATCAAACTGTTTGATCACTAACCAACCCGACTGGGGCAGTGTAGAAATTCGCTACCAAGGCGCAAAAATAGATCGTGAGAAGCTGTTACGTTACTTAGTGTCTTTCCGCGAGCACAATGAGTTCCACGAACAGTGTGTAGAGCGTATTTTTACGGATCTAATGAAATATTGCCAACCAAGCAAACTGACCGTATTTGCCCGCTATACGCGCCGTGGAGGCTTGGATATCAACCCTTACCGCTCAACGGAACAAGATAAGCCAGCTCACAATCACCGTATGGCTCGTCAGTAAGCGCATAGGCAACAGAAATAAGTTCGGCAATCTAAAGGGTTGCCGGACGTTTTTATTGTCCAGGCATGTTACTATATCAAATGGCTTCAACCCGCATTTAAACGGCTAATTGAGGCTTTTCGCCGTTATCGCCATATCTAAAAACAGTTCGAGGGAACGAAAGGATGTTTTGGGACAGTTCGCGTCTATTCAAGTTGATTGGCTTTCTTTGCTTGCTGTTTGTACAGCCACTTCATGCTACCATTTTATCGTCCGCGTTACTCAACGAAGCACAACAATTGGCGGAAATAGAGCCATCACAAGCAAAACAAGCGGCAACCAACTATTTGTCACAGCGTGAACTAACAGAACGCAAAGAAAGTGACAGCCCTTCAGCCATGTCTCGCGACGAAACAGATCGTAGCGTTCGCACACCAAGCAGCACCATCGAAGCGCACAAGATTATCGCTCAGGCAGATTACGCCATGGGTAATGTTCGTTCGGCTATCGAGCACCTAAATAAAGCGGAACGCTTAGCGCAAGAATATCAATTGCCGTACATGTACTTAGATCTCCAGCTGATGCGCAACCAAATGATTTGGATGTACGACGAAAACTACTCAAAAGCGGAAGACACGCTTAACCAAATTGAACAACAGCTCGATGAAGCCGATGCCGTATTACAACGCACCGACAGCGTTCGCTACCGACTAGTGATGCAAAGAGCACTCCTCGCTTCACATAGTGGCGATGTCATTAAAGCGGAAAACTTGTACTCTGAAGCAAAGACCATGCTTGACGATAGCCGCTCTGAGTTAGCCTTGATCGACTACTACACTGCCGTCGGCGAGTTTTACCTCAATAGCAAGAAATACAATTTGGCTTTGTCAGAACTGCTATACGGTTATTGGCAATCTATTGAAAGTAACAGTGGTGCAAGATTAGCAAAAGTGAATCGCCTTTTGGCTAGGCTCTTCCAGGAGCGACGAGTGTACGACAAAGCGATCGAATACTTATCTCAAGCCGCAGATTTTTATGACTCTTACCCTAGCTCTCCGATCCTAGCGGACGTCCTAGAGCAAATGGGCGACATCTACTTTTATCAGGGTAAGTTTAACCTTGCGTTAGTGCATTACTTCAACGTGCTTGACCATGAAAGTACCAGTAAGAACATCAATAGAATCATTAAAATTCGCTTAAGCTTGGCGGCTACCTACCTACAACTCTATAACTACGCGCTAGCAGAGCAGTACTTAGACCGCTCTAAAGAGCTTTTAGAATACACCAATATTCCTAAGCTTGAAGCAAAGGCTGCCCTGCTTCAGTCAGGTCTGGCTTATCATCAAAATGACAGTAAAGACGTCATTACTAATGCTAAGCTGGCGTTAGCGCTTGCTGAAAAGTCACCTGAAAATAACAACTTCATTAAGCAGCAGTCATACCGTTTACTTGGGTTGGGTTACGAGCAGGCAGGCGAATACAAACTTTCTCTGCAAGCTTATAAAAAATACACCAACCTCGTTCGTCTAGAACAAAAGCAGCTTAACCAAATCAGTGAGGATGCGTTCCGTCAACAAAAAGAATTTGCCGAACAAACCATCCATTACATCGGTCAATCAGAACGCTTAGAGCAAGTGGAAAGAGAGCATCGTAAATTCCAGAAAATCTCATTTGCATTGTTTATTACTGTCTTGGTCATGTTTTTGTTCATTATGCGCCGTGGTGTCATTATGCAGCGCCAAGCAAGTGAAATCGAAAAACTGCGTAACGACCTCTTCACCCACTCTCGCTCTCGTTTACGTAACTTGCGTATGCTGAATGTTAAGCTTTCTCGCTCATTGAAAAAGTCGAGCGAAACTTTCGAGCAATGGCAAATGGGTGAATTGATCCACGAACCACTTAATGATCGCCTACGCTTTGTTATGATCGATTTGCCATTCTTACGAAGCATGTACGTCCATAACGGCTATAAGGCAGGTCTAGAACTAGAACGGGCATTTGGCGACTTCCTTGCGGAAAAAATAGAAAAACCGTCGCGTCTTTACCATTTCTCAGATGCGAACTTACTCTACATAGAACCGAACGCTGACCGTGATGCTTCTGCCGAAGTCATGTTCGAAAAATTCCAGACTTGGGTGGATGAGTTCGCACAGCAGCACAACGTCAATCGTATTATTCGTATGGGCATCAGTGATTATCCGTTCTTACCCCGAGCCTACACTGCAATTAACGATGAGGAATTACTCGATCTGTTGTTGCTTGCGACTCACATCGCACGAGAAGTCAGCTTGAAGGATAAGCAAAGCCACTGGGTGTTCTTAAAAGCCATCGATAATGCGCCTGCTGCTAGCTTTGCAACAGGTAACATAAGAACTGCCTGTCAACATGCCATTAGCCAAGGCCTGATCAAGATCCATTCGTCCTACAAGAATGAGGACGACATCAAGAAAATATTAAAAAATGGATAATTAAACGCCTGTTGAACGTAATAACTAATGACGCTATAAAGTTTTTTGTTATTATCAGATAATTGTCAGTAGTACATGGACTTAACCGTAGTCACTTCATGGGAATCTTGGAATCCGATATTCAGTCGCAGCTGCATCAGCTGAGTTGTCAACTTGACCAACTCAGACTGACTCATCGTGATACTTCACTCAAATTCAAACGTGAACAACAAGTTCTTAAACGCGTTGTGGCATCATTGTCTTCAGCTTGCCAGGGTTCGAATACTCAGGTATCCAACTACCTATTTGAAATCCAACAAGAGCTGCAACATCAAAAAGATATCAGCACTCTTATCCCGCGTTTAGCGGTATTAGAGAGGATGCTCAAACAGCAGTCGAAGACGATGGATAAACAAAACGGTTACCTTGACGAACAAATCAAGCACAGTGGTGAAACACTGCAACGTGTCACGGGCTTACCTGCGCAGTTAAAACGTGAACTACGGAACCTGATGAGTTTCTCTGAAGTTCACGCCAGCAATAAAGCTGATCAAGCCACTAAGCTACTGAGTATTTACGAACGCGCTCTGAAAATCATCACGTCTAATTCACGTCTACATCTTAGTGAATTTGAAAACAA
This sequence comes from Vibrio sp. Vb1574, assembly GCF_033338675.1. Taxonomy (NCBI): domain Bacteria; kingdom Pseudomonadati; phylum Pseudomonadota; class Gammaproteobacteria; order Vibrionales; family Vibrionaceae; genus Vibrio; species Vibrio sp. Vb1574. The sequence continues at coordinate 3,662 of NZ_JAWOTC010000051.1, read as the reverse complement.
TCCCGACAGATCTCAGCTTGAGTGCTTAGCCAGCGACCTCCAACATACTATTACAGAGCTGGATTTCGAGGGAGAATCAGGCGATAGATTGCTGGATATTCGCGCTAAGTTGCTCCTTGGCGTGAGTGCCGAGTCTCTCATTGAGCTTACGCTCTCAACGCTGAAATTGGTTGTCGAAGCAACAAAGTTCGAGCGCGAGGCGTCTAGCCAATTCCTTGATCAGCTGAACACTTCTCTCGCAAGTAACCTAAAAACCGTTCATCAGAACGTCGACCAGCATCATACCTACTTTGAACACCGCCAAGAGCTCAACACAGAAATGAACAGCTTGGTTGAATTAAGCCAAAAGTCACTTAATCAAGCTCAAGATATCGCGGTTGTGAAAAAAGAAATCACGCCTCTTCTCGAAAAAATGGCGTCGCTGACAGAGCGACTGAAAATGACGGAAGAGCGAGAGCAAGCGCTGCAAGAACGGTTGAGTTACAGTAAGAACCAACTCGAAGCGGTATTTGAAACTACGCAAGATTATCGTCGACGCTTAGATGACCAAGCTCAGCGCATGTTGCTCGACCCGCTGACTAAAGTTTATAACCGCACTGCATTTAACGATCGACTAGAGCTAGAGTATCGCCGTTGGATTCGCTCTCAGCAAAACCTTCGTGTTGTGCTATTTGATGTAGACAACTTCAAAGCGGTGAATGATAGCTATGGTTATACGGCTGGCGATAAAGCGCTGAAGATCATCGCTCGTACTATTAACAAGCGCGTATCAGAAACGGAAACAGTAGCTCGCTTTGGTGGCGAGGAGTTTATTCTACTCGTCCCGGAACAATCTGAAGAATACACACTGGATCTGATTAAGCATATCCAGCGTGATATTAGCCAATTACCCTTTAAGTTCCGTGAGCAAAATATTATGATTACCTTAGCTGCTGTATCGACGTCTTTCAAAGAGTCCGATACGCCAGAGTATGTGCTCGATCGTCTTGGCAAGATGCTTGCGGACGCTAAAAAACGTGGAACAAACCAGCTTAACTGGAGCTAAGATTCGTACAAAAAGCGAGCAAACAAACCAAATTTGGTGCAATCTACGCTTTATAACCACCCATTTTCAACGAGTTATCACATTTCTTCCCTTTTAGTCTGCTAAGCTGTAAAAACCCAAGTCACTTCAAGATGATGTATTTATAAAAGGCAAATGTATCATCTTGAGGTTGCTTGGGAGTTGATAACCATAAAACCAAATCGGCCAACTACCTTTCATCAAACCATACGTATAACACCAAAAAGGTAAGTTGGTACTTTCCCTCAAATTAATGCAACACAAGGAGGCGTTATGATTACCCATATAAGCCCCGCTGGTAGCATGGACTTGCTATCTCAACTAGAAGTAGAGCGCTTAAAGAACACAGCCTCGAGTGAACTTTATCAGCTGTACCGTAATTGCACATTAGCGGTGTTGAACTCCGGTAGCCATACCGATAACTCGAAAGAACTGCTCGATAAATACCAATCGTTTGATGTCAACGTCGTGCGTCGTGAGCGTGGTATTAAGCTTGAACTGACTAATCCGCCAGAGCACGCTTTTGTTGACGGCGAAATAATTAAAGGTATCCAAGAGCATCTGTTCTCCGTATTGCGTGATATCGTTTACGTAAACATGCATTTGGCAGACGCCCAGCGGCTCAACCTTACTAACCCAATTCACATTACGAACCTCGTGTTCGGCATTCTTCGTAATGCCAGAGCATTAACTCCAGGTATCGCACCGAATCTTGTCGTATGTTGGGGTGGTCACTCTATCAATGGAGTGGAGTATCAGTACACACGTGAAGTGGGTAACGAACTGGGCCTGCGTGAACTTAACATCTGTACAGGTTGCGGCCCTGGCGCAATGGAAGGGCCGATGAAAGGTGCAGCGATTGGGCACGCAAAGCAACGTTATACTCAGCAACGTTATCTTGGTTTAACCGAGCCCTCGATTATTGCGGCCGAGCCACCAAACCCAATAGTAAATGAACTGGTCATCATGCCCGACATCGAAAAGCGCTTGGAAGCCTTCGTCCGTATGGCTCATGGTATCGTTATTTTCCCAGGTGGCCCGGGCACAGCGGAAGAGCTACTGTACATTCTTGGCATCATGATGCACCCGGATAACGCCGATCAGCCAATGCCTATCGTATTAACAGGACCAAAAGAGAGTGAAGAGTACTTCCGCTCTATTGATGAGTTCATTCGCGACACACTTGGTGAGGAAGGGCAAAAGCACTACGAGATCATCATTGACGACCCGGCAGAAGTCGCTCGTATTATGAAACGCTCCATGGACTCGGTACGCCTTCACCGAAAAGAGAAAGGCGATGCGTACAGCTTTAACTGGTCATTGAAAATTGAGCCAAACTTCCAACTGCCATTCGAGCCTACTCATGAGTCGATGGAACAATTGGATTTAAGCCTAGATCAAGAACCGCAAGTTTTAGCGGCCAACTTGCGTCAAGCCTTCTCTGGCATAGTGGCAGGTAACGTAAAGGCTGAAGGCATTCGAGAAATAGAACGTAGAGGGCCTTTCACCATTCATGGCGACGCAGTCCTCATGAAAAAACTCGATAAGTTGCTAAAAGACTTTGTCGAACAGCACCGAATGAAATTACCTGGCGGTTCAGACTACGAACCGTGTTATCGAATCGCTCACCCGGAAATTGGTGGTCGATAGTCAGGCTAGCATTCGTTACACTAGGGGCATTACGCCCCTTTTTTATTGCTAAGTCATTATGTCTATTCATCTTGTTATCATTGATGCCCTAAACCTGATCCGCCGAGTGCACTCAGCACAACCAGATCCAACCGACATAGCAAGAACCATAACCACAACGCAAAGAACCCTCACTCGCATTCTGTCAGAGGCCAACCCGACACACATCATCGCAGTTTTTGATCACCACGAACAAGACAGAGGTTGGCGCGCTGAAATTCTCCCTGACTATAAGCAAAACCGAAAACCAATGCCTCTGCCACTACTGCAAGGGTTAGATGCGATTCAACAAGCGTGGTGGGAGCAAGGTATTGATTCATTGCTGTCTGAAGGCGATGAAGCAGATGATTTGGTTGCTACACTCGCAACGAAAGTGGCCAGCCATGGTGAAAAGGTCACCATCGTTTCGACTGACAAAGGTTACTGCCAGCTGCTTTCCCCTACCCTACAAATCCGTGATTATTTCCAACATCGTTGGTTAGATGAACCATTTATCGAAAAAGAGTTCGGCGTAAAACCAAGTCAACTAGCGGATTACTGGGGATTAACAGGGATAAGCTCTAGCCAGGTTCCGGGCGTACCTGGAATTGGCCCGAAAGCAGCGAAAGAGATTCTCACTCAGTTTGAGAGTATTGAAGCAGCCTACGCTAGTGAAGATCTCGTACCGAAATACCGTAAAAAATTGGATGAGCACATTGAGTCTGCTCGTTTATGTAAACTCGTCGCCGCTTTAAAGTGCGATATAGAACTAGGCTTTAACTTGCAAGATATTCGCTTTTTAGGGCCAAACAAAGCGGAGTAGTGCCCGATGGTAGTTTCACACCATGAAACACTTGACCCGTCCTGATATGGGTTGACACTTTTTAACTAAAACGCTCGATGTACTTCATCGGGCGTTTTGTATTTTAAA
>NZ_JAWOTC010000050.1:0-36060 GCF_033338675.1 Vibrio sp. Vb1574 | reverse complement strand
CTTCAATTTAAGATTTTGTTCGGCTCAATGAATACTGAACATTACATAAGTAATGTTTGAATTGACTGTGCTGAATCTTTCGATTCAATGGTCACTTCGTATCATTGAAACCTAAATTGTTTCCGAAGAAACTATTTGGATTATCATCAACGAGTGCCCACACAGATTGATAGGTCTATATTGTTAAAGAGCTTTCCTGTTGAGCTTTACTCAAAACAGGACGGCCATTTTAGCGAGTTAAAGTTTAGTGTCAATCACTTTTTTCAAACTTTCTTCAAGCGTTTCTGCTTGGCTAATTTGGCTTGCTAACTTGGCTTCTTACTTTCGAAACTTAAGCTTCGAAGCGTTGCCGTGTCAGCGAGGTGGCATTATAGAGATTGCGATCACATTGGCAAGCCCTTTTTCTCGTTTTTTTTGATTTTTTTATCGTTCGGATAAATTTGCATCAAAAGCGGTCAAAAGAGCACGTTATTTCTACAGTTCTCTAAATTTATCTGCGAAAAGAGCCACTTTTTCCCAATTGGTGTACTCCACCTCTTTGGTCGTATCGGTTTCGCCACCCGTCATCGACATAATGAACCTAATCATAGTTCTGTCGAACCAGCTATAACGTGGGTAATAAAGTGCACCAGCAAAAACACCGATTAGCGTTGGTTTCCAAGGCGACTTAATTAGGAACTTGCGAATGTAGGCACTACCTTCAGGTGTATCCTTTCCTTGGTCCTCTTTACGAGCGGTTAGGTTTACGCAGAAAAATGCCACTTTATTTTGCTCCAATTGATTGAGGTTTCGCTCAATAAACTGGTATAGCTTTTTATTAAGATGGCCATAGCGAATAGAGGCGCCTATCAATACTCTGTCGTATTGGCTGAAGTCAATCGTCTCGACATTATGTAAATCCACCAGCTCACAATCGAAATCTGGAAGTTGTTCATCTATATAGTGGAGAATTTTTTTAGTCTGCCCTTCGCGGGAAGAGTATAGAAATAATGCTTTTGCCACGATTTCCCCTTAGCTACGCCAAAACGTCGGCGTAAGTAGAATAAGTAAGGTAAAGATTTCCAAACGACCAAACAGCATAGAAACTATTAATACCCATTTTGCTTTGTCGTTAACATCACCAAAGTGAAGCGCCACTTCTCCCAAGCCAGGACCGAGGTTGTTCAGAGTCGCAGCCACCGCCGAGAACGCACTGAGCTCATCCATTCCTGTTGCAATCAACCCCAACATACAAACCACAAATACCAATGCGTATGCGGAGAAGAAACCCCAAACCGCATCGACAACACGTTGCGGTAGGGCACTGCCACCTACTTTGATGGTGTAAACCGCGCGTGGATGGACTAAACGTTTTAGTTCACGCGCACCTTGTAAGGTAAGAAGCAGGATACGGATCACTTTCATGCCGCCGCCTGTTGAACCAGCACAACCACCTATAAAGGAAGAGAACAATAACAGCACAGGTAAGAAGAGCGGCCAATCCGCAAAACCTGTTGTCGTAAAGCCCGCTGTTGTGGATATTGATACGGTTTGGAACAGAGCCTGATCGAAAGCATCGTATGTCGATGTGTAAGAGTGATGTTTCAGTAATAATAGAAAGCAAATGATAAATAGCAGCACTTGAATAAACAAGAAGGCACGAAACTCAGGATCTTTCCAGTAATACTTGGGATGTACGCCACCTGATGCAAATGCAGCAAAGTGCAGCGTGTAGTTACATGCAGATATAAGCAGAAAAACCACAGTAATCAGGTTAATCGCGTAACTATCAAAATATCCGATGCTGGCATCGTGGGTAGAGAAGCCGCCAATAGCAATGGTGGAAAAGCTGTGACTGATGGCGTCAAATGGCGTCATACCAGCTAACCAAAAAGCCGAAGCACAGGCGATAGTCAGGCTCAGATAGATGTACCAAAGCGCCTTAGCAGTTTCTGCTATGCGCGGCGTCACTTTAGTGTCCTTGACTGGACCAGGGATCTCGGCGCGGTAAAGCTGCATACCACCAATACCAAGTACTGGCAAAATCGCCACCGCTAATACGATGATTCCCATACCGCCGAACCACTGCAGTAACTGTCGATAGAATAGAATCGCTTTAGGTAACTCATCCAAACCAACAATAACGGTCGCCCCGGTCGTCGTGAGAGCAGAAAACGATTCAAAAAACGCATCTGTCACTGAGACGTTCGGGTTGTCAGCAATGAGAAAGGGGATCGAGCCTGCACTGCCAAGTACTGTCCAGAATAAGACGACAATAAGAAAGCCATCTCGAGCTTTAAGCTCGTGCTTATACCTGCGGTTTGGGTACCAACAAACGGCCCCACAAAACAGCAGAACAAAAAATGTCGTGACAAAAGGCACACCAGCACCATCTCGATAGATCAGCGCAACGAGTGCTGGCGCAAGCATAGTGACACTAAAGAGTGCGAGCAGTAGCCCGACGATTCGAATAATTGAACGAAATTGCATGGATAAATTGACTAGCGAAGCTGTCCCTGTTGCTTCCTGTTTTTCATTATTGTCCGTCTAGCGGAGTGACAATTGCCTTTGCCCCGCTTTTATTGATGATTGCTTGGGTAAACGCGCTCACTTCTCGAAGCTCAATTTCCACCACTAATACGACCTGATCGCTGTATTCAGCCTCGACTTCTATCGCACCAAATTGCGGCATGATTGATTGTGCGATAGGCATAAACCCATAGTCTAACGTTAGTCTGAGCTTTGTGGTTATTTTTTTCTCAATAGTTTGAAGCAGCTTGAGCGCTTGTTGAACCCCACCCCCATACGCTTTAACCAAGCCGCCTGTACCTAACTTGATTCCACCAGAGTATCGCGTGACCACAGCCGTGATCTCCCCCACCCCAGATCCAGACAGCTGCGCCAGGATTGGTTTGCCTGCCGTCCCTGAAGGTTCTCCATCATCACTAAAGCCCCACTTCATCGAATCTTCTGGTCGACCAGCAACAAAGCCCCAACAGTTATGTCTAGCATCAGCGTGTTTAGCTTTGATTTGATCAACAAATGCTTTTGCAGCTTCGATACTTGGCGTGTGTGCCAAATAAGTAATGAAGACGCTCTTTTTAATTTCTTCTTCAAATTGAGCGGGCTCTGCTGGAATCAGATAAGGCTTGTCATTCATAGGATTATGGATTCATGTCTATTTGCCTGAAGTCTATCACGAGTGTGATTTACCCGTCGCATAAGATCTGCCACAGCGCACAATGTTAAACACTTGTTTAAAAAATGTATTGAAATTAAACAATCCACGATCCAAACTAACTTTACTGGTCAAACCAGAACAAAAATAAAACGACTTCCTCGATACCTATTTGCCGAGGTACACGGCGTCGTTGAAATAGGTATACAGACAATCCACGATTGTATGTCATGGAGATAGACAATGATTTACCAAGCCGAAACCCTACAGGTAAAGGAAATACAAGATGGTATTGCAGAGCTAAGCTTCTGCTCTCCAAAATCCGTCAACAAACTCGACCTAGCGACATTAGAATCGCTAGATAAAGCTCTTGATGCGCTCATTGCCCATCAAGGCCTCAAGGGGTTGTTGCTCACTTCAGATAAAGACGCATTCATTGTAGGCGCAGACATTACCGAGTTTTTAGGTCTGTTTGCTAAAACGGATGCCGAGCTCGACCAATGGCTGCAATTTGCTAATAGCATCTTTAACAAATTAGAAGACTTACCCGTTCCGACCATCTCAGTGATCAAAGGCCACGCTCTTGGTGGCGGTTGTGAATGTGTGCTAGCAACAGACATGCGTATTGGTGACAAAACCACCAGCATCGGCCTACCAGAAACGAAACTGGGAATCATGCCTGGCTTTGGTGGTTGTGTACGCTTGCCTCGCGTTATTGGCGCAGACAGCGCAATGGAAATCATCACCCAAGGTAAAGCATGCCGAGCTGATGAAGCATTGAAAATTGGCTTACTCGATGCTGTTGTAGAGACTGATGCTTTATACGAATCAGCACTACAAACTCTTAACTCTGCAATTAACGAGAAACTTGACTGGCAAGCACGCCGAGCACAGAAAACATCTCCGCTAACGCTGAGTAAGCTTGAATCAATGATGAGCTTCACCATGGCGAAGGGTCTGGTGGCACAAAAAGCAGGTCCTCACTACCCTGCCCCAATGACAGCCGTTATCACGATTGAAGAAGGTGCTCGCTTTGCACGTAATGAAGCGTTAGACATTGAACGTAAGCACTTCGTGAAATTGGCTAAATCGGAAGAAGCAAAATCACTCGTTGGCCTATTCCTTAATGATCAATACATCAAAGGCATTGCGAAAAAAGCAGCGAAGTCAGCAAGTAAAGACACGCAACGTGCAGCCGTATTAGGTGCAGGTATCATGGGTGGCGGCATTGCTTACCAATCAGCGCTAAAAGGTGTGCCAGTCTTGATGAAAGACATCGCACAAGCGTCGCTCGACCTAGGCATGACTGAAGCATCTAAGCTGCTGAATAAACGCTTATCTCGCGGTCGCATTGATGGCTTTAAGATGGCGGGTATTTTAGCGTCAATCACACCGAGCTTACATTACGCAGGTATTGAAAACTCTGATGTGGTTGTTGAAGCTGTCGTTGAAAACCCGAAAGTAAAAGCAGCAGTTTTAAGTGAAGTTGAATCCCATGTCGGTGACGACACCGTTATCACCTCAAACACCTCGACGATTCCTATCAACCTATTGGCAAAATCACTAAAACGCCCAGAAAACTTCTGTGGTATGCACTTCTTCAACCCAGTGCATCGTATGCCTCTTGTTGAGATCATCCGTGGTGAGCACACCTCTGATGAAACCATCAATCGTGTTGTGGCGTATGCTGCAAAAATGGGCAAATCACCAATTGTCGTTAATGACTGCCCAGGGTTCTTCGTTAACCGCGTATTGTTCCCATACTTTGGCGGCTTCAGCATGCTACTTCGTGATGGTGCTGACTTTACGAAAATCGACAAAGTCATGGAGCGTAAGTTTGGCTGGCCGATGGGACCGGCGTACTTGCTTGACGTAGTCGGCATTGATACCGCGCACCACGCACAAGCTGTGATGGCTGACGGTTTCCCTGAGCGTATGGGTAAACAAGGTCGTGATGCGATTGATGCACTGTTCGAAGCAGACAAATATGGTCAGAAAAATGGTAATGGCTTCTACAGCTACACCATAGATAAAAAAGGTAAGCCGAAGAAAACCTTCTCCGAAGCGATCTTACCGGTACTTGCTGACGTTTGTGCCGATAAGCAGGACTTTGACGATCAGACCATCATTCAACGTATGATGATTCCAATGATCAACGAAGTGGTGCTGTGCCTACAAGAAGGCATCATCGCGACTCCGCAGGAAGCAGATATGGCATTGGTTTATGGTCTTGGTTTCCCTCCATTCCGCGGTGGCGTATTCCGCTATCTAGACAGCGTGGGTATTGCTGAATACGTTGAAATGGCAAAACAACACGCCGAGCTAGGTGCGATGTACCAAGTACCGCAAATGCTGATTGATATGGCGGCGAAAGGTGAAAGCTTTTACGGTGCACAACAGCAAGGTTCTATCTAAGGAGGGATTCTAAAATGACTAATCAAACAAGAAATGTTGTCGTAGTCGATTGTCTACGTACTCCAATGGGTCGCTCTAAAGGTGGTGCTTTCCGTCATACACGAGCAGAAGATCTATCTGCGCGCCTAATGAAAGGCATTCTTGCGCGTAACCCACAAGTGAACCCAAGCGAGATTGAAGACATCTACTGGGGCTGTGTACAGCAAACACTAGAGCAAGGCTTTAACGTTGCACGTAATGCCGCGCTACTCGCGGGCCTGCCGATTGAAATTGGCGCCGTGACGGTGAACCGCTTGTGTGGTTCATCAATGCAAGCGCTTCACGACGGTACACGTGCCATCATGACTGGCGATGCTGAAATCTGCCTAATTGGTGGCGTTGAGCACATGGGGCATGTGCCAATGAACCACGGTGTAGACTTTCACCCAGGTATGTCAAAGAACGTAGCAAAAGCTGCGGGCATGATGGGCTTAACGGCTGAAATGCTTGGTAAATTACATGGCATTAGCCGTGAGCAACAAGACGAGTTTGCCGCTCGCTCTCACGCTCGTGCGCACGCAGCAACCGTAGAGGGTCGTTTTAAAAACGAAATTCTACCAATTGAAGGCCACGCCGCTGACGGCACCCTGTTCACTCTAGATTACGATGAAGTGATTCGCCCTGAAACATCCGTTGAAGGTCTATCTCAACTTCGCCCAGTGTTCGACCCTGCAAACGGTACAGTAACAGCCGGTACATCATCGGCTCTGTCCGATGGTGCATCAGCGATGTTGATCATGAGTGAAGAGAAAGCTAATGAACTTGGCTTGAAGATTCGTGCACGTATTAAAGGCATGGCCATTGCGGGCTGCGATCCTTCTATTATGGGTTACGGTCCTGTACCTGCGACGAAAAAAGCGCTCAAGCGTGCCGGTCTTTCAATTGAAGACATGGATGTGGTTGAGCTAAACGAAGCATTTGCCGCGCAGTCTCTGCCGTGTGCTAAAGACTTAGGCCTGCTTGATGTTATGGATGAGAAGGTCAACCTTAACGGTGGTGCGATAGCATTGGGTCATCCACTAGGCTGTTCTGGTTCACGTATCTCAACAACGTTGATCAACCTAATGGAAGCGAAAGACGCGAAATACGGTCTGGCCACCATGTGTATCGGTTTGGGTCAGGGCATTGCGACAGTATTTGAACGACCATAACAGTTCAAGACGTTGTTGTAATGATCGAGCCAACAATCATAAGCAAATGAACTAGTACTAAAATTTTTAGTATTACACTTAAGGGCGACAATTGATGTCGCCCTTTTTGTTTTACATCAAACATGCATGAAGAGCATACATTAAATGCTCAAGTTTCATTTTATTCATAGACAAAGAAGACATACACTTAGACCAGTTGATATCTTGCTGCATGTGACCCAGAGTCATGCTACCGCACAATCGGAGAACCTTATGTTTAATGCTCTAGTTCTAAATCAAGAAGACAAACGTACTATCGCTAACATCGAGCAAATCGATGAAACACAACTGCCTGAAGGCGACGTTCTGATTGACGTTGATTACTCATCGTTAAACTACAAAGACGGCCTTGCGATCACAGGTAAAGGTAAAATCATCCGTAACTTCCCGATGGTGCCAGGTATTGACTTAGCAGGTACGGTAGTAAGCTCAGAAGACGACCGCTACCAAGCTGGTGACAAAGTTGTCCTTACTGGCTGGGGCGTGGGTGAAAACCACTGGGGTGGTATGTCTCAGCGTGCTCGTCTAAAAGCAGATTGGCTAGTACCACTACCAAAAGGTCTAGACAGCAAGAAAGCAATGATGGTTGGTACTGCTGGCTTCACTGGCATGCTATGTGTTCAAGCACTGCTTGATGCAGGCATCAAACCTGAAAATGGTGAAATCCTTGTAACTGGCGCAAGTGGCGGTGTAGGCTCAGTCGCAGTAACGCTTCTAGCACAGCTTGGCTACAAAGTTGCTGCAGTGACAGGTCGTGTAGAAAAAAATGGCCCGCTACTTGAAAAACTAGGTGCTAGCCGCATCATCGACCGTACTGAATTTGAAGAACCAGCACGTCCACTTGAAAAGCAAGTATGGGCAGGTGCGGTTGATACTGTAGGCAGCAAAGTACTGGCTAAAGTATTGGCGCAAATGGATTACAACAGTGCAGTTGCAGCTTGTGGTCTTGCAGGTGGTTTTGATCTACCAACCACAGTGATGCCGTTCATCCTACGTAATGTTCGCCTACAAGGTGTGGACTCAGTAATGTGCCCAACAGAGAAACGTATCGCAGCATGGGAAAAGCTGGTCGAGCTACTACCAGACAGCTACTTCGAGCAAGCGTGTACTGAAGTTGCTCTTACTGAAGCACCGAAATATGCAGAAGACATCACCAACGGTCAAGTAACGGGTCGTGTGGTTATCAAGCTATAAACACTGACTCAGTGTAAACAGACGAAGAGCCGGCATTGCTGGCTCTTTTTTGTTAGCAGTTCAGTCCCATATCTTCGATACGTTTAGCTATCAGACGGCTACACTCTTCACGCACAATCGTTCTTAACCATTCTTGAGCGGGAGAATGCTCGCAACGCGCATGCCAAATCATCGAGTATTCAAACGGCGTGAATTGGAATGGTAACGGTTTCACCACCAAGTCATAACGCTCGGCAACCAGATACGCCAAGTCCGCTGGCACTGTGATGATAATTGGCAAGGTATCCATGATCGCCAATGCGGCTTCTAAATGATAAGCCCGCAGAACCATTTTACGCTTAGGTTTCTCCATCAAAGCTTGTTCGATCAGTGCCTTAACACCATCACTGATGGCGATCATGGCATGTGGATGACTCAGATAATCATCCAAGCTCATTTCTTTATTCGCTAATGGATGCTGTTTTGAAAGCATACACAGCACCCCCACTCGCCCCAACACTTCACTGCGTAGAGGCTCCACCGGGCCTGTCGGGCGACAAATCGCTAAGTCTGCACCTTCATAAGTGAGCTGATCTGATAAACGGTCGTGTTGCAGTGGTAAGAAGTTGAAAGACACATTTGGTGCTTCTTGGTAAATTCTCGGCAAAGCGAACGGTAATATCGTTTGCATGGCATAATCGGTGGTCACGATGTTGAAAGTCTGTACGCATTGCAATGGGTCAAACTCAACCGGAGATAACAACTGACGTAAAGACTCTAATGGCTCGCCCAATGAGCGATCGATCTCTAACGCTTTCTGAGTTGGGATCAAATGCTGTCCCTGACGAGTAAACAGCGGGTCTCCCAATAAGTCGCGTAGACGACCAAGCACACGACTCATTGCCGATTGACTCAAGTTCAGACGTGTTGCCGCCTTACTGACACTGTTTTCTTCTATCAGTACTCGCAACGCAACCAGTAAATTTAAATCTCGGCGATAGATATCTTCCAGTTCCACGAATTAGCCACTTATTTTGTATGTGTTTGGGTAAATTGTACTCTTTAGGCAAAAAAAATCCCGCCTTTCAGCGGGGAAGCCCAAGAAAAATGGGGATAGTGTCGGAATGAAGTGTCGGTAAAAAATAGGTGAGCGTTATTAAAAGCATTCTGATCCAAGCAAGAAGCGCTAATTTTCTTGCTCAGATGCGCCAGACCATCTGCGCATCTCGATCCAAATCCCAATAATAGTGGCAACCATGCCTACGAGAGGCGTCAAAGAGGTGTCAGCTGGCGTCCTAAGTACCAATGCACAGAACGAGATAAAACACAGCACTGAGTAAATCGTAAGTCTGTCTAACGCTGTTAACATTGCCTCTCCCTTGCCAGTTGTTACCAAATTGTTAATTTAAGGTAAAACAAAAAATTCGGTTTGCCAAGTGGTTATTGAATATTTTTTCAACGAAAGTAAAATTCAACGCTCAGTTAGTTACGAGAATCACACTATGAGCTTTAATCCTGAACTGGCAAACAAGACATTAGAGGCGCAAGGACTGCGCTGCCCAGAGCCAGTGATGATGGTCAGGAAGACAATTCGCAACATGCAAGATGGTGAGATTTTGCTGGTCAAAGCAGACGATCCATCCACGACTCGAGACATTCCGAGTTTCTGCCGCTTTATGGACCACCAGTTAGTTGCGGCACAAACGGAGCAAGTTCCGTATCAGTACCTGATCAAGAAAGGATTGGAATAATCTGGTCGAACTAAAAACGGCAGCCTATATTGGCTGCCGTTTGTTTATTCGTCGTATTCGAGTGTGCGAACTTCTGATTGGAGCTTGTTAAGTTGTTTCTTCATTGCCCGCATCTCTTCATGCATAGGAATGATGTGAGCGACACGAATCCACGCTTCTACTGTCAATCCAGTAAGAACGAACGATCCTGCTACAATCGGTAACCACATATCAGTTAGCACCATCGCTAGTAAACACAGCGCTAAACCAAAAGTGAATAAATAACTCTGACTCTTCGGGGACATCCCCATGTAACGTGTAAGCATAAACTTGCCCTCTCGCTATCATTCACACCATTAAACTACCATGACAAGTATGACACTTATATGTCATCCGTCACGCAACGGAACGATTTAGAGTCAGAGTTTGAACTCGCGCAGCACGCTACTAATGATTGATAACTCACATCATTTCACGTGCAAAAAATCAGAACAGTGCAGCCCCTATTGCCAGAGCAATAAACAAAAATGCGGTGATTTTACGGATCAGCCCTAAAGGCATCTTGTCGGCCGACAATTTACCAATCAGGACCACAGGTACATTCGCCAGCAGCATACCGATTGTGGTACCGATAATCACCAAACTTAACGCATCCGCGTATTGCGCCCCTAAGATGGAAGTGGCGATCTGAGTTTTATCGCCTATCTCCGCAACGAAGAACGCGATAAAGCTGGCAATAAATGGGCCTCGATTAGAAATCTGCTCGTCATCATCCAGTTTGTCCGGGATCAGAACCCAAGCCGCCATCGTGACAAAACTGACCACCAGCACCCACTTTAAAATCTCAGGTGATAGATAGTCTGCGACAACCACACCTAACCATGCAGCCAAAGCGTGGTTGGCAATAGTTGCCAAAAAGATTGCTGCAATAATTGGGATTGGTTTTCGGTAACGACTTGCGAGTAATAGAGATAGCAATTGGGTCTTATCGCCAATTTCTGCTAACGCTACAGTAGTAATTGAAATAGCTAAAACGCTCACGACATGCTCATTGGGGCAGGGATTATTATTTTTAACCGAAGACAAACCTCACGCCCCTACCCCGGTTCGTGATGATTTGTCTAAGGTCTTGCTAAACTTGAAAGGCTTCAAGTCTCGAACGCCATGGTGATTTTGCACCAATTATGTTGACGGACGAACCAGATGAAACAGAAACTTCATCAGGTAAGCTACTCCCCAAAGACAGGCGCAATTCTAGCCACCTTTGTTGCGCTTCTCAAGAGCCAAAGCAGGCGAAAACTCCCTTTTAGGAAAAATACAGCAGATAACGCGGTAAAAATTCATTAAAGGAGAAAATCGCCCACGAATTAATCAAGATTAGCTCTACTCCCATGCTCAATATCTGGTTATACTAGATTGTTAATTTATTCAACCGTAATTACTCTTTATCGCCGTTGTTAGAGTTGAAAAACTCGGCATAGATGACGAATTAACGAGTAACAAGAGAATCGCGCGAACCTGACTTATGCAAAAATACGATATCAAAACCTTCCAGGGAATGATCCTCGCGCTGCAGGATTATTGGGCTCAAAATGGTTGTACCATTGTTCAACCGCTAGATATGGAAGTGGGTGCGGGTACCTCTCACCCAATGACCTGTCTACGAGCGCTTGGCCCAGAGCCAATGTCGACAGCTTACGTACAACCTTCACGTCGTCCTACTGATGGCCGTTACGGTGAAAACCCTAACCGTCTTCAGCACTACTACCAATTCCAAGTAGCGCTAAAACCATCGCCTGACAATATTCAAGAGTTGTACCTTGGCTCCCTTGAAGTTCTTGGTATTGACCCTCTTGTACACGACATCCGTTTCGTAGAAGACAACTGGGAAAACCCAACACTAGGCGCATGGGGTCTAGGCTGGGAAGTTTGGCTAAACGGCATGGAAGTGACTCAGTTTACTTACTTCCAGCAAGTTGGCGGTCTTGAGTGTAAGCCAGTTACTGGTGAGATCACTTACGGTATCGAACGTCTAGCAATGTACATCCAAGAAGTAGACTCTGTTTACGACCTAGTTTGGAACATCGCACCAGACGGCAGCAAAGTGACTTACGGTGACATCTTCCACCAAAATGAAGTAGAGCAATCGACTTACAACTTCGAGCACGCAGACGTGGAATTCCTATTTGGTTTCTTCGAACAGTGCGAGAAAGAGTGTAAAGAGCTGCTTGAGCTTGAAAAGCCACTGCCACTACCTGCTTACGAGCGCATTCTAAAAGCTGGTCACGCATTCAACCTACTAGACGCACGTAAAGCGATCTCAGTAACTGAACGCCAACGTTACATCCTACGCATCCGCAACCTGACTAAAGCAGTTGCAGAAGCATACTACGCATCGCGTGAAGCTCTAGGCTTCCCAATGTGTAAGAAAGAACAAGCGCAAGGGGTAGAGTAACATGGCAAAAGAATTTCTAATCGAGCTAGGTACAGAAGAGCTACCACCAACGCAACTTCGCACTCTAGCTGAAGCATTCGCAGCAAACTTCGAAGCAGAACTAAAAGGCGCTGAGCTTGCTCACGAAGGCGTTAAATGGTTCGCGGCACCTCGTCGTCTTGCACTTAAAGTCGCAGCACTAGCAGACAGCCAGTCTGACAAAGTTGTTGAAAAACGTGGTCCTGCGGTTTCTGCAGCGTTTGACGCGGAAGGCAACCCAACAAAAGCGGCTCAAGGCTGGGCACGCGGTTGTGGCATCACGGTTGACCAAGCAGAGCGCATGGTTACAGACAAAGGTGAATGGCTACTGTTCAAACAAGAAGTGAAAGGTCAGCCAACGTCTGAGATCGTAGTTGAACTTGCAGCGAAAGCACTAGCAAACCTACCTATCGCAAAACCAATGCGCTGGGGTAACAAAACGACTCAATTTATCCGTCCAGTTAAGACGCTAACCATGCTAATGGGCAGCGACCTAATCGAAGGCGAGATCCTTGGTGTCGCTTCTGATCGCACTATCCGTGGTCACCGCTTCATGGGTGAGCAAGAGTTCACTATCGATTCTGCTGAACAATACCCTGCGATCCTAGAAGAGCGCGGTAAAGTAATGGCAGATTACGAAGCGCGTAAAGCAATCATCCTAGCTGACGCACAAAAAGCAGCAGCAGCGGTTGGCGGTATCGCTGACCTAGAAGATGACCTAGTAGAAGAAGTAACGTCTCTGGTTGAATGGCCAGTAGTACTAACAGCGAAGTTCGAAGAAGAGTTCCTAAAAGTGCCTTCTGAAGCGTTGGTTTACACCATGAAAGGTGACCAGAAGTACTTCCCTGTTTATGACGAAAACAAGAAGCTACTACCTAACTTCATCTTCGTATCGAACATCGAATCAAAAGAGCCTCGTTACGTAATCGAAGGTAACGAGAAAGTAGTTCGCCCTCGTCTTGCTGACGCAGAGTTCTTCTTCAACACAGACCGTAAGCGTCCGCTTATCGACCGTCTGCCTGAACTAGAGCAAGCGATCTTCCAAAAGCAACTGGGTACGATCAAAGACAAAACAGACCGCATCACAGAGCTTGCTGGCTACATTGCTGAGCAAATCGGTGCTGACGTTGAGAAATCAAAGCGTGCTGGTCTACTAGCAAAATGTGACCTAATGACCTCAATGGTATTCGAATTCACGGATACTCAAGGTGTTATGGGTATGCACTATGCTCGTCACGACGGTGAAGCAGAAGAAGTTGCAGTAGCACTGAACGAGCAATACATGCCTCGTTTCGCAGGTGATGAGCTGCCATCAAACGGCGTTTCAACAGCAGTTGCAATGGCAGACAAGCTAGACACTATCGTAGGTATCTTCGGTATTGGTCAAGCGCCTAAAGGCAGCGACCCATTCGCACTACGCCGCGCATCTCTAGGTGTACTACGTATCATCGTTGAATACGGCTACAACCTAGATCTTGTTGACCTAGTAGCGAAAGCGAAGTCACTATTTGGCGATCGCCTAACCAACGACAACGTTGAGCAAGACGTTATCGAGTTCATGCTTGGTCGTTTCCGCGCTTGGTACCAAGACGAAGGCTTCAGCGTAGACATCATTCAAGCAGTTCTAGCGCGTCGCCCGACGAAACCAGCAGACTTCGACCAACGAGTTAAAGCGGTTTCACACTTCCGTGAACTAGAGGCAGCAGAGTCTCTAGCAGCAGCGAACAAACGTGTAGGTAACATCCTAGCGAAATTCGACGGCGAGCTAGCAGCAGACATCGACCTAGCTCTTCTACAAGAAGACGCAGAGAAAGCACTAGCAGAAAGCGTTGAAGTAATGACTGAAGCGCTAGAGCCAGCATTTGCTACAGGTAACTACCAAGAAGCCCTAAGCAAGCTAGCTGACCTACGTGAACCAGTTGATGCGTTCTTTGATAACGTAATGGTAATGGCAGACGACGAAGCACTTAAGAAGAACCGTCTGACACTACTGAACAACCTGCGTAACCTGTTCCTACAGATCGCAGACATTTCTTTGCTTCAAAAGTAATTCATTACTCTTCGAAGTGATTAAGAAATAACTAAAAGGGAAGCTGATGCTTCCCTTTTTTGTTGCCTTCAAACCGATGAAGGTGACGCTTATTATTCATTTTGTGAACAAGACTAAAATTTGTAGGGTGAGACGCGTTTAACTTGTTGGTGTAGAGCTCGGATTGTAGAGGCACAGTTTTGCTATAACTGGACTGTTTATTCGGGGGAAGGACACAATGAAAAAAACAATTCTCGCACTCTCTATCGGTCTACTGAGCGCCTGCAGCCAGATACCAGAAAATGCCATCGTATTAAACGTTGGTGATGACACTGCTGTTTTTGAGGAAAACTCACAAGGCTTACTTGTCGCTGAGCAAAAACTCGAAAAAGGCAGCTACACCTTTACCATTGCCGACAGTAATCAAAGCTGTGGCAGTAGCTTTGCCTTAGCAGAAGAAGATCGCATCAAATTCAATCGTCCATTAAAAATGGATAACTGCGCCACTGACGCACAAATGCCGCTGCGCATCTTCAAAGCCAATACCTATCAATTTACGCTCAATCCAACCACCAATGAGCTGACGGTAAAAATCAAACCAAAACAGAGTCAGGACATCACCTACTCTTGCCCTGTCGCAACTGACACGCCAAAAACCATCAACGTTGCCCAAACCTTTAATGATGGCACTGTCGTTCGTGATGCCTTAACCGGACAAGAAACCACTGTCGCCAATGGCAGCGTCACCATGCAACCGGGTCCTATGAGCCAAGGTCTATTGCTGCTAGAAGAAGTTGAACAGCAAGCCGACAAACCGTTCAGTTGGGACAATGCGACGGTGTACTTCGTCATGACCGACCGCTTCTACAATGGCAACCCAGACAACGACAACAGCTACGGTCGCAGCAAAGACGGAAAATATGAGATTGGTACCTTCCACGGTGGTGACTTATCGGGTCTAACGAAAAAACTCGATTACATCGAATCACTTGGTGTCAATGCTATCTGGATAACCTCACCACTGGAACAAATCCACGGCTGGGTTGGCGGCGGCGATAAAGGCGACTTTAAGCACTACGGCTACCACGGCTACTATCACCAAGATTGGACCAAGCTTGATGCCAACATGGGTACCGAAGATGAACTCAGAACCTTCGTCGATACTGCCCATAAGAAAGGTATCCGCGTGATTTGGGATGTGGTCATGAACCACACAGGTTATGCGACATTAGCAGACATGCAGGAATTCGGATTTGGTCAGCTTTACCTTGATGACCAAGAAGCCAAAGAAGTCCTTGGTGAAAAATGGACCGACTGGCAGCCAAAATCAGGACAAAGCTGGCACAGCTTCAACGACTACATCAAATACGGTGATAGCGAAGCGTGGGATAAATGGTGGGGCAAAGATTGGATCCGCACCGATATTGGCGACTACGATGCTCCGGGCTACAACGACATCACCATGTCTTTGAACTACCTACCGGATCTAAAAACCGAATCGACTCAGAAAACCGGATTACCAAACTTCTTCCGCAATAAAAACACCAATGCGCAAGATGAGCTACAAACCCCACGTGAACACCTGATTACCTGGTTATCCGATTGGGTGCGTGACTATGGCATTGATGGCTTCCGCGTTGACACTGCAAAACACGTTGAAATGGAAGCGTGGGCAGAGCTGAAAGCCAGCACCACCCAAGCGCTTGCTCAATGGAAGCAAAACAACCCGGACAAAGCCTTGGATGACCTACCTTTCTGGATGACAGGTGAAGTGTGGGCACACAGCGTAGTGAAGAGCCCGTATTTCGATAACGGCTTCGATTCCATCATCAACTTCGAGTTCCAATCTGATGTAGCACCAAAAGCGCTGAAGTGTTTCGCTCAACTTGATAATGATTACCGCCGCTATGCAGAGCGCATCAATACCGATCCTGAGTTCAATGTGTTGAGCTACCTGTCTTCACACGATACACAACTGTTTTGGTCAGCTCGCAGCCGCAGCTTTGATGACCAAGCACGTGCGGCAAATGCCCTGATGCTGGCTCCGGGTGCAGTACAGATCTATTACGGTGATGAGATAGCTCGTGATTTTGGCATTACTGGTTCAGACGCCCACCAAGGCACACGCTCAGATATGCCATGGGATAAGATTCATGGCGAACGAGAAGATCTACTGCAACATTGGCAAAAGTTGGGGGAATTCCGTAAACGCCACCCCGCAGTTGCTCAAGGTAAGCACATCACTCGCAACCAAGAAGGTTATTACGCGTTCGAACGCCAATACCAAGACGACAAGGTGCTGATTGTTTACACCGGTGAGTAAATCACACTCTCTCCACCAGCAAGGGAAGCATAAGCTTCCCTTTTTTATTGTTCTTTTTGCCATTTAGTCTCGTCCCTCTGGTCTGATGACGCACTTTTTTCTTTTTCGGCTTAATTCACACTTTGCGTTAATTACACATTGAGGTAAGGTCAAGGATTACTCGATAAGCCGATAAAACATCGGCATAAACATACACAAAGCAATCACAATGAATTAGGTATAAGTCAGCATGCAGTTCTCAAAGTTTGGTGAAAAATTTAATCAGTATTCAGGTATTACGCAGTTAATGGACGATTTGAATGATGGTCTGCGCACACCAGGTGCCATCATGCTCGGTGGAGGTAATCCTGCCGCCATTCCTGCCATGCTCGATTACTTTCACCAAGCCAGTGAGGAAATGCTCGCCAGTGGGGAGCTCGTCGCCGCCCTCGCCAACTACGATGGCCCGCAGGGTAAAGACGCGTTCGTCAAAGCGCTAGCTCAGTTATTCCGTGAAACTTACGGCTGGGATATTTCCGAAAAAAACATCAGCCTAACTAACGGTAGCCAAAGTGGCTTTTTCTACTTGTTCAACTTGTTGGCAGGTAAACAGCCAGACGGTTCGCACAAGAAAGTGCTACTGCCTATCGCGCCTGAATACATCGGTTATGGTGATGCTGGCATTGATGAAGATATCTTTATCTCTTACCACCCAGAAATCGAGCTGTTAGATAACGGCCTGTTTAAATACCACGTCGATTTTGAGCAGCTAACCGTCGACGACTCTGTTGCGGCAATCTGCGCGTCTCGCCCAACTAACCCAACGGGTAATGTACTGACAGATGAAGAAGTACGTAAGCTGGACAAGCTAGCACGTGAGAACAACATCCCACTGATCATCGATAACGCTTACGGTCTACCTTTCCCGAACATCATCTTTGAAGATGTCGAACCGTTCTGGAATGAAAACACCATCCTATGCATGAGCCTATCTAAGCTTGGTTTACCGGGCGTGCGTTGTGGCATTGTGATTGCGAGTGAAGAAATCACGCAAGCATTAACTAATATGAACGGCATCATCAGCCTAGCGCCGGGCAGTGTTGGTCCAGCGCTGGCAAACCATATAATTGGCAAAGGTGATCTGCTTAAACTGAGTTCAGAGGTGATTAAGCCGTTCTACAAGCAAAAATCACAACGTGCGGTTGAACTGCTCCAACAAGCAATTACCGATGAGCGATTCCGCATCCACAAGCCGGAAGGCGCTATCTTCTTGTGGTTATGGTTTGATGAACTGTCAATCACAACAATGGAACTGTACCAACGCTTGAAAGCGCGTGGCGTATTGATTGTCCCTGGTGAATATTTCTTTATTGGTCAGCAAGACGAGTGGGATCACGCGCACCAATGCCTGCGTATGAACTACGTTCAAGATGATGAGATGATGCAAAAAGGCATTGCGATTATCGCTGAAGAAGTGGAAAAGGCTTACCGCGAAGGTAAATAGACGGATTGAACTCAGCCGTTCTTCTCTTTGAAATTACGGCTTTGAAATAGCGGATTTGAAAACCCCCAAACTAAAAAGAGCGCCCATATGGCGCTCTTTCTCATTCTATAACCGGGTGGTTAACTGATTAGTTGTTCTCAATCAGGTTGTTGCCACCGATAGCAATCTTACGTGGTTGCATGGCTTCAGGGATTTCACGAACTAAATCGATATGAAGCAGACCGTTTTCCATTGATGCACCCACGACTTTTACGTAATCCGCTAGCTGGAATTTACGTTCAAAATCGCGTTCTGCAATACCTTGGTAAACGTAGTTTTTGCCTTCTTCGGCTTTACGTTCGCCCTTCACAATCAACATGTTTTCGTTTTGAGTCAGATCGAGCTGTTCTTCAGCAAAGCCAGCAACGGCCATAGTAATACGGTAGTTGTGCTCGTCTTTTTGCTCAATGTTGTATGGAGGGTAACCGCCAGAAGTATTTTTCGCTGTATTCGCTTCCATCAGGTTTAGCAGACGATCAAAGCCAATTGCATTACGGTATAGTGGTGAGAAATCTACATTACGCATAAATCTATCCTCTTAATTAAGCAATAGTCTTAGTTCAGATGAGTTCCATCCTACTGGCGTGTTTATGCAAAAACCAACGCCGAACTAAGAGATTCTTATCATTCCACTGGCCTTGGTTTGGCTCGGAGACATGATATTGAATCTAAAGGTTTAAGTTGTGTGCTAAAACGCCATATCCTCTTCTGAGCGATCTCGTTTTAGCGATTTCAGAGGGCTGGTCTTCTAGTCTCTAGCAAGCCAGTCACCCTCTTCACAACTAGATATAAGGTCGTCAAAAATGACTTTCAAGGGAAAAAATAAAAAATTTTAAAACATCCACAATCCCCTTGAACAGCTTAGTTCCTCATCACTTCGCGATCAGTGATAAAAAGCCCGCCGTTCTGGAGGGCTCAATCTACACTTTACTTGCGGGAGGATTTACGCGCTTTTACAACGCCCTTTTCTGCCGCCTTTTCCTGCTTTAGTTTGCGCTTTTCTTTTAGACTCAACTGCGGTTGTTTCTTTTCTTTCTTACTCATGACTTCACCTCTATTTATTGGCACAACAGACAACCACACAGCATTTTCTGAGCTGGTGGCTGCGAGTGATGAACAATTTCAGTAATCACAAAGCAGCGTCGCTGATTAAAAATTTCCACTTCGAGCGCATCATTTTTAGCTCGACCTAACAGTCGAGATCCCAAATAAGAATCGACCGCGAACATACCTGTCATCGGCTGCCCCTTGCGCGAGCTGACTAACGTCATGCGATATTGATAGGCGCGTTCAACATCCACTAAGCGAACCGTGTCCCCAACCGCAATACGAGTTCGGTTACGGCAATGGGCTTGTTGCTCGCAGGTTTCAAATAGCGATAACAACCTTAGTGGTGATTGATAGGTTAAAAAGCGACTGGTTAACCACCAAGTTCGCAGCGCCAAGCAGTACGCTGAGAACCAGCGTTCAAACATGATTATTTCCTTCTTAATGCCTTGTCTTACAAATAAATTCAGTGCATTGAACCGGAAGTGCATCACTTCCGGCTTAGTTCAGGAAAGTCATCACCATTTTCTTAGTCTCCTTAATCATCAGCTCTTCAGCACTATAGCGAGCAGAAAAAAGAAAGCAAAAGCGCTCAAGCGAACAAAATGGCGAGAAAAAAAGAAAACAGATATAAAATGGCAGGCTTGATCGGGTTGTTGGCAGTTAGTACCAGAAAAACATCCGCTTTAGCAGAAAGTGGCGATTTTAGCTGGTGGTACAACAAAAAAAGCAGCGATTTCTCGCTGCTTTTTACTATCACGAAAAGTGTCGTTATACGTCTAGGTTCGCTACTTTCAGTGCGTTCTCTTCGATGAAGTTACGACGAGGTTCTACTTGGTCACCCATTAGCGTAGTGAACAGTTGATCTGCGCCTACCGCATCTTCAATCGTTACCTGCATCATACGACGAGTTTCTGGGTCCATGGTGGTTTCCCAAAGTTGGTCTGGGTTCATCTCACCTAGACCTTTGTAGCGCTGACGGCTTAAGCCACGCATTGACTCTTTCACTAACCAGTCAAGCGCTTCTGCAAAGTTTGCCACTGGCATAGTACGCTCACCACGTTTGATGTACGCGCCTTCTTCCAGAAGTCCATCAAGTGCTTCTGATAGATCAGCCAACTTGCCGTACTCTTTCGAGTTTAGGAAGTCGATGCTAATTGCATGTTCGTGCGTCACGCCGTGAGTACGAACCACAATCTTAGGCAAGTTTAAGCCTAGCTCTTCGTGCTGCTCAACTTCGTAGCTGTACTGGCTTGCACCCACTTCTTTCGCATTCAGCTGTTCAATAAGCTGCTTCGTCCACGCTTCCACAACTGATGCGTCATGGCATTGCTCTGGCGTTAGGCGAGGAGTGTAAATCAACTCGTTTACCAAAGCACTTGGGTAACGACGGCTCATACGTTCCGCCAGTTTAATACCCGCATTGTACTGTTGAACAAGCTTCTCTAGTGCTTCACCAGCCAATGCTGGTGCTTCTGCGTTTACGTGTAGCGATGCATTGTCCAGAGCCAATGATACTTGGTATTGGTTCATCGCTTCTTCATCTTTGATGTACTGCTCTTGTTTGCCTTTTTTCACTTTGTATAGTGGTGGCTGAGCGATGTACACATAGCCACGCTCGATAAGCTCTGGCATTTGACGGTAGAAGAAGGTCAACAGTAGCGTACGGATGTGCGAACCATCGACATCGGCATCGGTCATGATGATGATGTTGTGGTAACGAAGCTTGTCCGGGTTGTACTCGTCACGACCGATACCACAACCTAGTGCGGTGATCAGTGTTGCTACTTCTTGAGAAGATAGCATCTTGTCGAAACGTGCTTTTTCTACGTTAAGAATCTTACCTTTTAGCGGTAGGATCGCTTGGTTCTTACGGTTACGGCCTTGTTTTGCGGAGCCGCCTGCCGAATCACCCTCCACTATGTATAGTTCAGAGAGTGCCGGATCTTTTTCCTGACAGTCTGCAAGTTTACCTGGAAGGCCAGCTAGGTCTAGTGCACCTTTACGGCGCGTCATTTCACGAGCTTTACGCGCTGCTTCACGAGCACGTGCTGCATCGATGATTTTCGAACAAACCATCTTCGCTTCTGTCGGGTTCTCAATCAAGAACTCAGACAGTTTTTCACCCATTGCAGACTCAACAGCTGATTTCACTTCAGAAGAAACCAGTTTGTCTTTTGTTTGGCTTGAGAACTTAGGATCAGGCACTTTCACCGAAACAACCGCAGTTAGACCTTCACGCGCATCGTCGCCTGAAGTCGCTGTTTTCGCTTTCTTCGAGAAACCTTCTTTATCCATAAAGCTGTTCAATGTACGTGTTAGCGCAGCACGGAAACCAGCAAGGTGAGTACCACCATCACGCTGTGGGATATTGTTGGTAAAGCAGAAGATGTTCTCTTGGAAACCATCGTTCCATTGCATCGCCACTTCAACTGAAATGCCGTCTTCACGCTCAGAGTTAAAGTGGAAGATTTTTTCGATGATTGGCGTTTTGTTGGTGTTTAGGTGATCAACGAACGCTTGAATACCACCTTCATACATGAAGTGATCATGTTTGTCCGCTTCACGTTCATCAACCAATTTGATCGACACACCAGAGTTCAGGAATGACAGTTCACGCAGGCGTTTCGCCAGAATGTCATAGTGGAACTCAGTGTTAGAGAACGTTTCGGCACTTGGCCAGAAACGAATTTGTGTACCGGTTTTATCCGTATCACCCACAACGGCTAGTGGCGCTTGAGGCTCACCATGGCGGTAGGTTTGCGTATGGATATGGCCACCACGATGAATCGTTAGCTCAACTTTCTCTGATAGTGCGTTTACTACTGAAACACCTACCCCGTGAAGACCACCCGATACTTTGTATGAGTTATCGTCGAACTTACCACCCGCGTGAAGAACCGTCATGATTACTTCTGCTGCAGAGACATTTTCCTCTGAGTGGATTTCTGTTGGAATGCCACGACCATCATCGCTAACGGAAACCGAGTTATCCTCATGAATTGTCACAACGATGTCTTTACAGTGACCTGCCAACGCTTCATCAATTGAGTTATCCACCACCTCGA
Source organism: Vibrio sp. Vb1574 (assembly GCF_033338675.1). Lineage (NCBI taxonomy): Bacteria > Pseudomonadati > Pseudomonadota > Gammaproteobacteria > Vibrionales > Vibrionaceae > Vibrio > Vibrio sp. Vb1574. Next base: position 13,894 of record NZ_JAWOTC010000050.1, on the reverse strand, counting down.
AAACCATGTGGTGAAGGCCGGTGCCGTCGTCCGTATCGCCGATGTACATTCCTGGACGCTTACGTACCGCATCCAGACCCTTCAGTACCTTAATACTCGATGAATCGTAATTTTCAGACATGAGTTTCTCTCTTCTAGTTTGACTCTATCCTGCCATGTTCCACATGAAACAATTTACCGTTATCGTCCAACATATCGGCGATTTGGCTTTCAGTGATAGAGCTTACAAATACTTGTGCGCCCGTCTCTTTTAAGCAGTCAGCAAGACGCTTGCGACGTTGGCTATCTAATTCCGACGCGAAGTCATCAATTAGGTAAATGCATTGTTTACCGGCCATCTCTGTCAGGTGTTGCCCTTGCGCTACACGCAATGCACACACCATGAGTTTTAATTGACCGCGTGACAGAACATCTTCAACGGGCGTTCCGTTCACTTTAATGCGCAAATCAGCTTTGTTTGGGCCACTAAAGGTGTATCCCAATGCCTGATCACGCTCAAAATTCTTTTCTAGTATCTCGTGGTATGGAGTGTCTTTATCCCAGCCACGATAATACTTCAATTGGATCTCAAATTCTGGCAAAAATGTCTGACAGATAGTTTCTGCGACGGTTTTCATCTGCTCGATGTAACTTGCTCGCCATTGGCTGATGTTTTCAGCCAATCCTGCCATTTCCTGATCCCAATAACTGAGCTCACGATAACTATTGGCGGTTTTCAACAACGCGTTGCGCTGCTTGTTCAGGCGCTTGAACCTTCCCCATGCTTGATAAAAAGCGGGCTCGGTATGAAACACGCCCCAATCAATAAACGCACGACGATGTTTAGGGCCATCTGTCAGTAAATCAAACCCTTCTGGGTGTATCAACTGCAGAGGCAGAACTTGTGCCAACTGCGCTAATTTTTGTCCAGATTGACCGCCTATTTTAACCTCTGTTGAGCCATCACGCTGCTTATTAATGCCGATAGGTAGCTCAAATTGATCCGAGTTCAAAAAACGACCATGAACAAACAGTTCGTCACACTCATTTTGTATCACTCGTCCGGTGAGAGAGCTCTTGAATGAGCGGCCATGCCCGAGCAGATAAACCGCTTCTAAGACACTGGTTTTACCGCTGCCGTTCGGCCCGATAAGAAAGTTAAAGCCTGCTGATAACTCAATATCACAGGCTTTAATGTTTCGAAACTGCTGAATGATGAGACGAGAAAGAGGCATTCAGTTGGCTTATAGACGAATTGGCATCACCACGTACATGGCACTGTCATCGTCGGCATTTTCAATCAACGCGCTAGCGTTAGCATCCGACATCGACACACGTACATTTTCACAACGCAACGTGTTCAGAACATCAAGCACATAGCTTACGTTAAAGCCGATTTCGATGGCGTCACCTTCAAAGGTTACATCAAGCATCTCTTCCGCTTCTTCTTGTTCTGGGTTATTCGCGGTTATACGCATTTCAGTATCAGCCAGATTCACACGCACGCCACGGAATTTTTCGTTGGAAAGAATCGCAGCACGAGAGAAGGCTTGGCGCAACTCGTCACAACTTGCTATTAGTGTCTTATTGGTGCTCTGAGGCAATACACGGCGGTAGTCAGGGAAACGACCATCAACCAACTTAGAGGTAAAAGTAAAGTTATTCACCTCAGCACGAACATTGGAGCTACCGATCTGAAGTACTACAGGCTGCTCTGGCGCATCCATCAACTTTACTAATTCTTGCACACCTTTGCGTGGCACGATGATTTGCTTCTGCGCAAAGTCCGCACCTAGCTGAGTTTGCGATACCGCCATACGGTGGCCGTCCGTCGCCACGCTGCGTAGCGTGGTGCCGTCAATTTCAAACAACATGCCGTTGAGGTAGTAACGAACGTCTTGATTCGCCATCGAGAACTGAGTTTTGTCGATCAGCGTACGTAAATCAGCTTGGCTCAGTGATACTTCCACTTCGCTTTGCCAGTCTTCAATATTAGGGAAATCGTTCGCAGGAAGCGTTGCCAACGAGAAACGGCTGCGACCAGAGCGAACTTGTACGCGATCACCTTCTAATACAAATGTGATGATCGCATCGTCCGGTAAACCACGGCAGATATCGAGAAACTTACGCGAAGGAACGGTAATGCTGCCCGCTTCAAAATCACCTTCTAGCGTCACTTTGCTTACTAACTCTACTTCAAGATCGGTTGCCGTCATCGACAATACGTTCTCTTCTACTTTAAGAAGTAGGTTACCCAGGATTGGCAGGGTTGGTCGGCCACCTAAAGCGCCCGAAACCTGCTGTAGCGGTTTGATTAAATGACTACGTTCAATGGTAAATTTCATGCTTGGCTCTTTACGCTGTCAGCTCAATAAATGATTTGCTTAGAATACCGTTATTCTAACCGATTACGAAGACAGGGTGCGAATCAAGTTAGAGTAATCTTCTTTAATGTCGTGGCTCTCTTCACGCAGCTGCTCAATCTTGCGACAAGCATGAAGTACGGTCGTATGATCGCGGCCCCCAAACGCATCGCCAATTTCAGGCAAGCTATGATTGGTTAGTTCTTTTGCTAACGCCATGGCCAGCTGACGAGGACGCGCAACAGAACGAGAGCGACGCTTAGACAGCAAGTCCGCTACTTTAATCTTGTAGTATTCCGCCACGGTCTTTTGAATGTTATCGATCGTCACCAGCTTCTCTTGTAGAGCAAGCAGATCGCGCAGCGCTTCACGCACAAAATCAATCGTGATTGGACGACCAGTGAAATTCGCATTAGCGATAACACGGTTCAGTGCACCTTCTAGCTCACGAACGTTCGAACGCAGACGCTTGGCAATGAAGAATGCCACTTCATCAGCAAGGTGGATTTGGTGATCTTCAGCTTTTTTCATCAAGATCGCCACACGTGTTTCAAGCTCAGGCGGCTCGATCGCAACAGTAAGACCCCAACCAAAGCGAGATTTAAGACGATCTTCAACGCCATTAATTTCTTTAGGATAACGGTCAGACGTTAGAATGATCTGCTGATTACCTTCCAATAGTGCGTTGAAGGTATGGAAGAATTCTTCTTGTGAACGTTCTTTATTAGCAAAGAATTGGATGTCATCGATAAGGAGCGCATCCACGCTGCGGTAGTAGCGTTTGAATTCTTCAATCGCATTGTTTTGCAACGCTTTTACCATGTCTTGCACAAAACGTTCTGAGTGCATGTAGACCACTTTTGCGTTCGGGTTGTTATCCACAATCGCGTTGCCCACCGCATGCAACAAGTGCGTTTTACCCAAGCCCGTGCCGCCGTATAGGAACAGCGGGTTGTATGCTGCACCAGGATTATCCGATACCTGACGCGCCGCAGCCAAACCCAGTTGGTTCGACTTACCTTCAACAAAGTTGTCGAACTTGTGCTTTGGGTTCATGTTTGAGCGGTGATTGATAGCCGCAATCGCCTGAGCGTCGTCATCCCAGGTTTTGTGTACTGGCTTACGCGCCTGTAATTGCGCAGGTGCAGATGACTCCGCAGCCACATCTGCAGGCGTACGTGTCGGCGCTGGTTTTGGAGCAGAGACAGGTCGGCTCCCCACTTCAAAGCGTAAGTTAGGAATGTCGCCACCACAGTATTCCTGCAGTAAGCGAGTAATATTGTTCAGATACTTATCACGCACCCAGTCCAACACGAAGCGGTTTGGCGCGAATAGAGTGAGAGTATTGTCATTGAGCTCCGCTTGTAGCGGACGAACCCACATGCTGAATTCTGTAGCTGGTAGCTCTTCTTGAAGCTGCTGCAAACATTGCAGCCAAAGCGAAGATGACACGGTGCCCCCACTGAGTAATTGAATTATCGGAAAAGACTGGCAATTTTACCTGTTGATAACCAAGATCGCCAGCGATTGATCGACGATCCAGTGAATAAGATCCAAGTTATTCACAATTATTTCTGCAAACTTGATGAGATCAACACACCTTGCCCCAAATTTGCCCACACAACGATCCACAATTGGGCAAAATTCACAAGATCGAGCGATTGGTGATAAGTCTGTGTATTATTTTATTCCCAATGCTGATTTTGTCGATCATTTCGCTAGGTTCAGTTCGCATTTTCGTCACATTTAACATTCTTCTTCTATTATCTAATAACTCACAGGTCTAGGTTATTGCTCTTGGTTATTTATTTAATTGAGCTAACTAACAGTAGTATTTCCAACCATAAAATTATGGAGATGTATTATGAAAAACTGGATTAAGGTTGCCGTTGCAGCCATTGCACTGTCGGCAGCAACCGTACAAGCCGCTACTGAAGTCAAAGTTGGTATGTCAGGTCGCTACTTCCCGTTTACTTTTGTAAAGCAAGACAAGCTACAAGGCTTTGAAGTCGACATGTGGGATGAAATAGGTAAACGTAACGATTACAAAATCGAATACGTAACAGCCAACTTCTCTGGTTTATTTGGTCTTTTAGAAACTGGTCGTATCGATACGATCTCCAACCAAATCACCATGACTGATGAGCGTAAAGCTAAATACCTATTTGCTGACCCTTACGTTGTAGATGGCGCACAAATTACCGTGCGTAAAGGCAACGACAGCATCAAAGGTGTTGACGATCTTGCGGGCAAGACCGTTGCGGTGAACCTAGGCTCTAACTTTGAGCAACTGCTGCGTCAATACGACAAAGACGGCAAGATCAACATTAAAACGTACGACACAGGTATCGAACATGACGTGGCGCTCGGTCGTGCAGACGCGTTTGTAATGGATCGTCTTTCTGCGTTAGAGCTGATTAAGAAAACTGGCCTTCCTCTGGAATTGGCAGGCGAACCGTTTGAGACCATTCAAAACGCATGGCCTTTCGTTGACAACGAGAAAGGTCGTAAGCTGCAAGAAGAAGTAAACAAAGCACTGGCTGAGATGCGCGCAGATGGTACAGTAGAGAAAATTTCCGTGAAGTGGTTTGGCGCTGACATCACGAAATAAGAACTCTTTGTACTTTAGGCCGCAAAGTGGTATCACTCTCGGACTAAAATAAACTTACGTAAAGGTGGAACTTGTTTTCCACCTTTTCTTTTCTCTAGCCTTTAGGTAAGCCGTATGGGATTTGACTTTAATTACATGTTGGAACTGCTGCCGATATTGCTGAAATATCTTGGCACAACCATGGAAATGGCGACATGGGGATTGGTGTTTTCGCTGATTTTATCCGTCATTTTAGCCAATATTCGCGTATTTAAACTGCCAGTTCTGGATCAATTAAGCCAACTGTACATCAGCTTCTTCCGTGGCACCCCACTGTTGGTTCAGCTTTTCCTGCTCTATTACGGCTTACCGCAAATTTTTCCATTGATGGTCGGTATCGACGCCTTTTCAGCAGCGGTTATCGGTTTAACGCTGCACTTTGCCGCTTATATGGCGGAAAGTATTCGTGCCGCCATTATTGGCATTGATCGCAGCCAAATGGAAGCGAGCTTATCGGTCGGTATGACGACATCCCAAGCAATGCGCCGAGTGATTTTACCTCAAGCAACGCGTGTCGCACTGCCTTCATTGATGAACTATTTCATCGATATGATCAAGTCAACGTCTCTTGCTTTCACGCTTGGTGTGGCCGAAATCATGGCGAAAGCACAGATGGAAGCCTCATCAAGTTTCCGTTTCTTTGAAGCTTTCCTTGCGGTTGCTCTTATTTACTGGGGCGTGGTGGTGATTCTGACTCGCGTACAAATCTGGGCAGAAGCAAAACTGAATAAGGCGTACGTACGATGATTAAGTTAGAAAATATTCACAAACGTTTTGGTGAGACTGAAGTGCTGAAAGGCATCGACCTCGATATTAAGCAAGGTGAGATCATCGTGATTATCGGCTCAAGTGGTACGGGTAAATCAACCTTGCTGCGTACGGTGAACTTTCTAGAACAAGCAGATGAAGGTCGTATCACGATAGATGACATCTCCGTTGATACTCAAAAACACACTAAAGCCGAAGTATTAGCGCTGCGTCGTCGAACTGGCTTTGTGTTCCAAAACTATGCCCTGTTTGCCCACATGAATGCGCGCCAGAACATTGCCGAAGGTCTAGTGACCGTTCGAGGCTGGAAAAAAGCCGATGCTCTCAAACGAGCGCAACAAATTCTGGATGACATCGGTCTTGGGGATAAAGGCGATAGTTATCCAGCGGCATTGTCTGGCGGCCAACAACAACGTGTGGGTATCGGCCGAGCGATGGCGCTACAACCAGAACTGCTGTTGTTTGACGAACCAACTTCTGCGCTGGATCCTGAATGGGTCGGTGAAGTTCTCTCATTAATGAAGAAGTTAGCTAATCAGCATCAAACCATGCTGGTGGTGACGCACGAGATGCAATTCGCGAAAGAAGTCGCTGATAGAGTGATCTTCATGGCGGAAGGCAATATCGTTGAGCAAGGTTCTCCACAGGATATCTTCGATAATCCACAAGATCCTCGTTTGAAAAAATTCCTTAACCAAGTAGGAATAGAGTAACGATCAAGCATCAGGATCGATTGATCCTTGAGATTTTACTCACACTACGTATAATCGCCCGGCCGGAATTTCGTACTCATTGAGTCATTGACACATTATGTGAGTGTGATTACAATTCCGCCTCTTTGTTGAGAGGCGTCGGTTGTCCTTCTCTATATAAAGAGCTTCTTTATATAAGAAAGCAAATACCCACGCCGGGTTTAACAAGAACCTAAAACTACTGATCAGTAAAGGTAATTATCATGAAACGCACTTTTCAACCTACAGTTCTAAAGCGCAAGCGTACTCACGGCTTCCGTGCTCGCATGGCAACTAAGAACGGTCGTAAAGTTATCAACGCACGTCGTGCAAAAGGCCGTGCGCGCCTATCAAAATAATCGCTAGTTTATTTTGAACACGTACGCGTTTAATCGGGAGTTACGTTTGTTAACTCCCGAGCATTATCAAAACGTCTTCCAGCAAGCTCATCGAGCTGGCTCGCCTCATTTCACCATCATTGCTCGCAATAACAAACTTTCTCACCCACGATTAGGTTTAGCGGTTCCCAAAAAGCAAATCAAAACGGCTGTCGGTCGTAACCGATTTAAGCGTTTGGCTCGTGAAAGCTTTCGTAACAATCAACATCAGCTTCCAAACAAAGATTTTGTTGTGATTGCAAAGAAAAGCGCGCAAGATTTAAGCAATGAGGAAATTTTTAAGTTGTTTGATAAGCTATGGCAACGCCTGTCTCGCCCTTCACGTGGATAGCCATTGGGCTCGTTTATCTGTATCGCTGGTTTATCAGCCCTTTGATTGGTCCTCGTTGCCGGTTCACACCAACCTGTTCCACTTACGCGCTAGAAGCTTTGAGAGCTCACGGTTTTGTAAAAGGATGTTGGTTATCAGGCAAACGTCTATTAAAATGCCACCCTTTGAATGAAGGGGGGTATGACCCCGTTCCACCAGTCCAAAAACAAGACAGAGATAACTAACGATGGATTCTCAACGTAATATCCTGCTCATCGGTTTGGCCCTGGTTTCTTTTTTGCTGTTTCAACAATGGCAAGTTGCAAAGAATCCAGAACCTCAAGCAGTTGAACAGGCTCAATCAAGCAGCACTCTACCTGCACCATCTTTTGCTGATGAACTTGACCCAGTTCCTGGTCAACAGCAAGCTTCTGCAAAAACTATCACAGTAACGACTGATGTTTTAACTCTGTCGATCGACACCGTTGGTGGCGATGTGGTACATGCCAACCTTAACGAATACTCTGCTGAGTTAGATTCATCAGATTCCTTTGTTCTGCTTAAAGACGCTCAAGGTCACCAATTTATCGCTCAAAGCGGTCTAGTGGGTCCTCAAGGTATCGACTTGAGCAGCACAAATCGCCCTCACTACAACGTAAGTGCAGACAGCTTCACAATGGCTGACGGTCAAGATGAACTTCGCGTTCCGATGACATTCACTGCAAACGGCATCGAATACACCAAAACTTACATCTTTAAACGCGGCAGCTACGCGCTTAATGTTGAATACGATGTAGTGAACAACTCAGGCAACAACGCAACATTTGGTATGTACGCTCACCTACGTCAAAACCTAATGGACGATGGTGGTAGCATCACAATGCCTACTTACCGTGGTGGCGCATACTCAACAGAAGATACGCGTTACAAGAAGTACAGCTTTGATGATATGCAGGATCGCAACCTGTCTCTTAACCTAGCCGATGGCCAAGGTTGGGCAGCAATGATTCAGCACTACTTTGCCGCAGCTTGGATCCCACGTAACGAACCAGGTACTAACCTATACACTCGTGTAATTGGCAACCTAGGCGACATCGGCGTTCGTATGCCGAACAAAACTATCGCAACAGGCGATCAGGCTAAGTTTGAAGCAACACTTTGGGTTGGTCCAAAACTGCAAGATGAAATGGCAGAAGTGGCACCTAACCTAGACCTAGTAGTGGACTACGGCTGGTTATGGTTCATTGCGAAGCCTCTTCATATGTTGCTTTCATTCATCCAGAGCTTTGTTGGTAACTGGGGTGTGGCAATCATCTGCCTGACCTTCATCGTTCGTGGTGCAATGTACCCACTAACAAAAGCGCAATACACGTCTATGGCGAAAATGCGTATGCTTCAGCCTAAGCTGCAAGCAATGCGTGAGCGTATCGGTGATGACCGTCAGCGCATGAGCCAAGAAATGATGGAACTGTACAAGAAAGAGAAAGTGAACCCACTAGGTGGTTGTTTACCTCTTATCCTACAGATGCCTATCTTCATCGCGCTTTACTGGGCACTAATGGAATCGGTTGAGCTACGTCACTCTCCATTCTTCGGTTGGATTCATGACCTTTCAGCGCAGGACCCTTACTACATCCTGCCTCTACTGATGGGTGCGTCAATGTTCCTAATCCAGAAGATGAGCCCGACAACGGTAACGGATCCAATGCAGCAGAAGATCATGACCTTTATGCCGGTTATGTTTACCTTCTTCTTCTTGTTCTTCCCATCAGGTCTCGTTCTGTACTGGTTGGTGTCAAACATCGTAACGCTTATCCAGCAAACTCTGATCTACAAAGGATTAGAGAAAAAAGGCTTACACAGCAAGTAACCTTTTAGGAAATGATTGAGAAAGGCGGCCAAAAGGTCGCCTTTTTGTTTTTGGCTGATTACAATTCAGCTAATTAATTGTAATGGCTCCCTAGGTATCTTCCCTATAGCCCAGCTCAAAAGGCAAAATTATGACTACAGATACGATTGTCGCTCAAGCGACCGCGCCTGGTCGTGGCGGTGTCGGTATTATTCGTGTTTCTGGCCCTAAAGCCAACCAAGTGGCGTTAGAAGTCACTGGCAAAACACTAAAGCCCCGCTACGCAGAGTACCTGCCGTTTAAGTCAGAAGATGGCACTGTGCTTGATCAGGGCATCGCACTGTACTTCCCTAACCCACACTCATTTACAGGTGAAGACGTACTTGAGCTGCAAGGCCATGGCGGCCCTGTCGTGATGGATATGCTGATAAAACGCATTCTAGGTATAGATGGTATTCGAGCTGCTCGCCCTGGTGAGTTCTCTGAACGCGCATTTCTGAACGATAAACTCGACCTCGCTCAAGCCGAGGCGATCGCAGACCTCATTGATGCCAGTTCTGAAGAAGCAGCAAAATCGGCACTGCAATCCTTACAGGGCGCATTTTCAGGCCGCATTAATACCTTAGTTGAGTCGCTGATTCATTTGCGTATCTATGTTGAAGCAGCCATCGACTTCCCTGAAGAAGAGATCGACTTTTTGGCCGACGGTAAAGTGGCTGGTGACCTACAAGCCATCATCGACAACCTAGATGCGGTGCGCAAAGAAGCTAACCAAGGCGCTATTATGCGTGAAGGGATGAAAGTCGTGATTGCGGGTCGTCCAAATGCGGGCAAATCAAGCCTACTGAACGCGCTATCGGGTAAAGAATCTGCAATCGTAACCGACATCGCAGGAACCACGCGTGATGTACTGCGTGAGCATATCCATATTGATGGCATGCCACTACACATCATTGATACAGCAGGTTTGCGTGATGCTTCCGATGAAGTAGAGAAAATCGGTATCGAACGCGCGTGGGATGAAATAGCCCAAGCAGACCGCGTGTTGTTCATGGTGGATGGCACGACAACCGATGCCACCGATCCGAAAGATATCTGGCCAGATTTTGTGGATCGCCTACCAGACAACATTGGCATAACTGTGATCCGTAATAAAGCGGATCAAACGGGTGAAGATATGGGGATCTGCCACGTCAATAACCCTACTCTTATCCGTTTGTCAGCGAAGACTGGTGCAGGGGTTGAAGCTCTGCGCGATCATCTCAAGGAGTGTATGGGCTTCTCTGGCAACAGTGAAGGTGGGTTTATGGCTCGTCGTCGTCATCTCGATGCATTAGAACGTGCCGCACAGCACCTTCAAATAGGCCAGGAGCAGCTTGAAGGCTATATGGCAGGTGAAATATTGGCTGAAGAGCTACGCATCACCCAACAACATCTCAATGAGATTACCGGTGAGTTCAGTTCTGACGACTTACTGGGACGAATCTTCTCTTCATTCTGTATCGGGAAGTAAATAATCGAACGCGCGGTGCTGAGCTTAACTCACACCGCGTTTCTTTTTGTACGGCAAGCCATCCATGAGCTTTAGCCGTCGCATTCAATAAGGAAGAAGTATGATCCACATTATTACAGGCAGCACGTTAGGTGGCGCAGAATACGTAGGGGATCACCTGAGTGATCTACTCAACGAGAATGGATTTGAAACAACGATCCACAACCAGCCTTCCCTCAGTGATATCGAAAATCAAGGTACGTGGTTGGTGATCACCTCTACACATGGAGCTGGTGAGTATCCTGATAATATCCAACCTTTTATCGCAGCATTACAAAATACACCGCCAAAAATGACTGATGTAAAATTTGCGGTGATTGCGATTGGTGACTCTAGCTACGATACGTTCTGTGCCGCTGGTCAACACGCTTATGATTTATTAGAGGATATTGGTGCAACCCCTCTCGCAGATTGCTTTAAAATCGATGTACTGAGCCATGATGTGCCAGAAGACGCCGCAGAAATGTGGTTAAAAGAGAATATCGAACGTTTTTAAACTCACGACTTTCCCTTCAACAGAGTCGAAATTCGGCTCTGTTTTCTCCCATGTGAATAACTCCCACCAAATTATTTTGTTTAACCGCTCAAAAACCAACCAAACAGACTGTGGATAACTACAATAAGATCCAGTGATTTTCCTTTAGTTATCCCAATAACAACTTTGATCAATTTTACCCCCTGTGTATAACCACCACTTTTGATCCCAGGTAATCCTCGATCTGATCCAATCATGATCACAAGATATGATCCAAAGAAGATCCATGATCTTGTTGATCATTTTTAGGTTATCCACAGAAACGGTCGATCCTAATAGTAGATCTAATAAAAGATCATATATATAGATCTTATATATATTTATCTTGAAGCTTAAAACGGATAAAACGAGAAAACGTTTTTCTCTCTGGCATAAAGCAGGTAAAATACGGCTCCTTTATCTGTCCATTAAATCCCTTTGAATACCTGAGGTCAGTTCATGCTTTATCACGAAAACTTTGACGTCATTGTTGTCGGTGGCGGACACGCAGGAACGGAAGCCGCGCTCGCATCTGCACGCACAGGACAAAAAACGCTTCTCCTTACCCATAACATCGATACATTAGGCCAGATGTCTTGTAATCCGGCGATCGGTGGTATTGGTAAAGGTCACTTAGTAAAAGAAGTAGATGCTATGGGCGGTTTGATGGCTGAAGCCATCGACCATGCAGGTATTCAGTTTCGTACACTAAATGCCTCCAAAGGTCCTGCAGTACGAGCAACTCGAGCTCAAGCCGATCGCGCTCTGTACAAAGCGTACGTTCGTAATGCATTAGAAAATGCGCCTAACTTAACGTTGTTCCAGCAATCAGTTGATGATCTGATTGTTGAACAAGATCGCGCAGTTGGTGTGGTAACTCAAATGGGACTTCGCTTCCATGCGAAAGCCGTTGTGCTAACCGTGGGTACCTTCCTTGGTGGTAAGATCCACATAGGTATGGAAAGCTCGTCTGGTGGTCGTGCCGGGGATCCACCATCGATCGCATTAGCGGATCGACTGCGTGAACTGCCGTTCCGTGTGGATCGTTTAAAAACAGGTACTCCACCGCGCATTGATGCTCGTACTGTTGATTTTTCAGTGCTAGAAGCTCAGCACGGTGATAACCCAACGCCTGTATTCTCGTTCATGGGCAAACGTGAACAGCATCCGCGTCAGATTCCATGTTTCATCACCCACACCAATGAACAAACTCACGATGTGATCCGTAGTAACTTGGATCGCAGTCCAATGTACGCAGGTGTGATTGAAGGTATTGGTCCGCGTTACTGTCCGTCTATTGAAGACAAAGTGATGCGTTTCGCTGACAAAAACAGCCACCAAATCTTCATTGAGCCAGAAGGCCTAACCACGCACGAGTTATACCCTAATGGTATCTCGACCAGCTTGCCATTTGATGTGCAAGTACAAATCGTGCGCTCAATGAAAGGGTTTGAAAATGCACACATCGTTCGCCCAGGTTATGCGATTGAATACGATTTCTTCGATCCACGTGATTTGAAGCAAACGTACGAGACGAAGTTCATCCATGGTTTGTTCTTTGCTGGCCAGATTAATGGTACGACTGGCTACGAAGAAGCCGCAGCGCAAGGCTTGATGGCCGGTCTAAACGCAAGCTTGTTTAGCCAAGACAAAGAAGGCTGGAGCCCACGTCGTGACCAAGCTTACATGGGCGTGTTGATTGATGACTTATCGACCATGGGTACCAAAGAGCCGTACCGAATGTTCACTTCTCGTGCGGAATACCGCCTGCTACTTCGTGAAGATAACGCCGATTTACGTTTAACGGAAAAAGCGCGCGAGCTAGGCTTGATTGATGATGTTCGTTGGGCTCGCTTTAACGAGAAAATCAACAATATGGAAACGGAGCGTCAGCGTTTGAAAGCAACGTGGATGAATCCGAAGTCAGAGGGTGTTGATGAGCTGAACAAGCTGCTGAAAACCCCAATGGCCCGTGAAGCGAGTGGTGAGGATCTTCTGCGTCGTCCAGAGATCACTTATTCGCAACTGACGCAACTTGAAGCGTTTGCTCCTGCACTTGAAGATCAGCAAGCGGCTGAGCAAGTTGAAATTCAAGTGAAATACGATGGTTACATCAAGCGTCAGCAGGAAGAGATCGAAAAATCACTGCGTCACGAAAATACCAAGTTACCTGCTGATTTGGATTACCGCGATGTAAAAGGTTTATCAAACGAAGTCGTTGCTAAACTGAGCGAGGCCAAACCAGAGAGCATCGGTATTGCATCACGCATTTCTGGTATTACGCCTGCTGCAATTTCTATTCTACTTGTTCACTTGAAAAAGCATGGTTTGCTGAAGAAAGGTGAGGAAGAATAATGAGCGCATTGCGAACAAAGCTGGATTCACTGATCGCGAAAACCGATTTGGAAGTGTCAGAACAGCAACGAGAGCAGTTAGTTGGTTATGTCGAACTGCTCGACAAATGGAACAAAGCGTACAATTTAACATCGGTACGTGATCCGCTTGATATGTTAGTGAAACATATTCTTGATAGTATCGTTGTAAGCGCACACCTGCCCGGTGAGCGCTTCATTGATGTTGGTACTGGTCCGGGGTTACCGGGCATCCCTTTGGCAATAATGAACCCTGAGAAAACCTTCTTTTTGCTCGACAGTCTTGGCAAACGCATTCGTTTTATCAAGCAAGTCGTGCACACATTAGGGCTGAAAAACGTGACACCAATTCAAAGTCGCGTCGAAGAATTCCAACCTGAAGAAAAATTTGATGGCGTTTTGAGTCGA
>NZ_JAWOTC010000049.1:0-36490 GCF_033338675.1 Vibrio sp. Vb1574 | reverse complement strand
GTGAACGTAAATAAAGTGGTAGTCGCATACTCAGGCGGTCTAGATACTTCAGTAATTATCCCGTGGCTAAAAGAGAACTACGACTGTGAAGTAGTGGCTTTCGTTGCCGATGTTGGTCAAGGTGCCGAAGAGCTAGAAGGCATTGAAGCGAAAGCAAAAGCCTCTGGTGCTTCTGAGTGCTACATCGCTGACTTGAAAGAAGAAATGGTCGCAGACTACATTTACCCAACGCTAAAAACTGGCGCGTACTACGAAGGTAAGTACCTGCTAGGTACATCAATGGCGCGTCCAATCATTGCCAAAGCGCAGGTTGAAGTGGCACGTAAAGTGGGCGCGGACGCTCTGTGTCATGGCTGTACAGGTAAAGGTAACGACCAAGTACGTTTCGAAGGCGCATTCGCAGCACTAGCACCGGACTTACAAGTGATTGCACCTTGGCGTGAGTGGGACCTAGTGAGTCGTGAAGAGTGTTTGGATTACCTCGCTGAGCGTAATATTCCTTGCTCTGCGTCTCTTACTAAGATCTATTCACGTGATGCAAACGCATGGCACATTTCGACGGAAGGCGGCGTTTTAGAAGATACGTGGAACGCACCAAACGAAGACTGCTGGGTGTGGACTGTCGACCCAGAGCAAGCGCCAAATGAAGCGGAATACGTCACGCTGAAAGTAGAAAAAGGTGAAGTGGTCGAAGTTGATGGTGAAGCGATGACACCATACAACGCACTGGTTTACCTAAACGAGAAGGGCGCTAAGCACGGTGTTGGCCGTATCGATATCGTGGAAAACCGTCTTGTTGGGATGAAGTCTCGTGGTTGTTATGAAACACCGGGAGGCACCATCATGATGGAAGCGCTGCGCGCTGTAGAGCAGCTTGTGCTAGACAAATCATCATTCGAGTTCCGTGAGGAGCTAGGTCTAAAAGCGTCTCACCTTGTATACGATGGCCGTTGGTTTACGCCACTATGTAAATCGATCCTTGCTGCTTCAGAAGAGCTAGCGCAAGACGTTAACGGTGAAGTGGTTGTTAAGCTTTACAAAGGTCAAGCGACAGTCACGCAAAAACGTTCTGACAACAGCTTGTATTCAGAAGAGTTCGCGACTTTTGGTGAAGATGAAGTTTACGACCAAAGTCATGCAGGTGGGTTCATCCGTCTTTACTCGCTATCAAGCCGTATTCGTGCATTGAACAGCCAGAAGAAATAATCCCTTAACATCCATCTTGGATTGAATAAAGACCCGCCATTTATAGGCGGGTCTTTTGGTTTCTAAAAGCGGGTACCTAAATTTGTCTTGAATATATATGTAAAAATATTGAATTTATACTTTATTTTTTATCGAAATTGCCGTAACGTTGACCCATAAGAAAAAGTGAGCAAATGACCATCAAATTGGTTACTACTCATTCGAGAACGTTAGAGTAAGCAATAGTCATCAGGAGAGACGCAATGGCATTATGGGGCGGAAGATTTACCCAAGCGGCAGACACCAGATTTAAAGAGTTCAATGATTCGTTGCGTTTTGACTACCGATTGGCTGAGCAAGACATCGTAGGTTCAATCGCATGGTCTAAAGCTCTGCTTTCTGTTGATGTGCTATCGGCAGAAGAACAGCAAAAACTGGAACTTGCTTTAAATGAGCTGAAGTTAGAAGTGATGGAAGACCCTCACCAAATTCTTCGCTCTGATGCAGAAGATATCCACTCTTGGGTTGAGCAGCAGCTAATCAGTAAAGTGGGAGATTTAGGTAAAAAACTCCACACTGGGCGTTCTCGGAATGACCAAGTCGCCACAGACTTGAAACTTTGGTGTCGTCAGCAAGGTCAGCAATTGTTGATTGCTTTAGATCGCCTACAAGCACAAATGGTCCATGTTGCTAAACAGCACCAAGGCACCGTATTGCCAGGCTATACTCATCTTCAGCGTGCTCAACCTGTAACCTTTGCTCACTGGTGCTTGGCTTATGTTGAAATGTTCGAGCGTGACTACTCTCGTCTGAATGATGCCTTACAGCGTCTCGATACTTGTCCACTTGGCTCGGGTGCGTTAGCGGGAACGGCTTATCCGATTGATCGCGAACAATTAGCACATAATCTCGGTTTCCACCGTGCTACGCGTAATTCACTCGATTCGGTTTCAGATCGTGATCATGTGATGGAGCTGATGTCGGTGGCTTCGATTTCTATGCTGCACCTTTCTCGTCTCGCCGAAGATATGATCTTCTACAATTCAGGCGAGTCAAACTTCATTGAGTTAGCGGATACGGTGACATCTGGTTCGTCATTAATGCCACAGAAGAAAAACCCAGATGCACTTGAGTTGATCCGTGGTAAGACAGGGCGTGTCTATGGCGCATTATCGAGCATGATGATGACAGTTAAAGCCTTGCCATTGGCGTACAACAAAGACATGCAGGAAGATAAAGAAGGGTTGTTTGACGCTTTAGATACATGGAACGACTGCATGGAAATGGCAGCTCTGTGTTTTGACGGTATTAAAGTGAATGGCGAGCGCACACTAGAAGCGGCGAAACAAGGTTACGCAAACTCGACGGAGTTAGCTGATTACTTAGTGGCGAAAGGCATCCCATTCCGTGAAGCTCACCACATCGTCGGTGTCGCGGTCGTTGATGCTATTGCTAAAGGTTGTGCGCTAGAAGAACTGTCTATCGAAGAGTTAAAAGCCTTCTCAGAGGTCATTGAAGCGGATGTGTATGACATCCTGACTATCGATTCGTGTTTGGAAAAGCGTTGTGCTTTGGGTGGTGTTTCGCCTCACCAGGTCGCTTACGCGGTAGAACAAGCGGATAAGCGCCTGAGCCAACGTGATAGCTCGGCGGTGAAAGTGCGTCCTGCACGTTTGACGGACATTGAAACGTTGGAAGGTATGGTTGCTTACTGGGCGAACCTTGGTGAGAATCTTCCGCGCTCTCGTAATGAGCTCGTGAGAGATATTGGCTCTTTCGCGGTGGCTGAGCATCATGGTGAAGTGACGGGTTGCGCTTCTCTATATGTGTATGACTCAGGGTTGGCTGAAATACGCTCTCTTGGTATCGAAGCGGGCTGGCAAGGCCAAGGGCAGGGCAGTGCGATTGTGAACTATTTGGTTGAGAAAGCGCGCCAGATGGCGATCAAGAAAGTCTTTGTTCTAACGCGAACGCCTGAGTTCTTTATGAAGCAAAGCTTTTTACCGACATCGAAGTCATTACTGCCGGAGAAAGTTCTGAAAGATTGCGATCAGTGCCCACGTCAACATGCATGTGATGAGGTAGCGCTTGAGATCAATTTAATGGAGCAAGTGATCCAAAAAACGCATGTGGCATGAACTGAAGTTGTGGAGTGATTTTATTAGCATTCAATGACATAGTCATTTTCCTGTTTACTTACATCAGTATTCGCTAAAAAAATCGAAAAAATTTGGAACCTTTGAGAGGAAGCCCGGTCTATTAAAGTACCACTGCTTTTTCTTAGAAGAATCTAAGAGAGCCCCAGAACTGACATTGGTTTTGGGGCTTTTTTCTATCTGTCACTTTTCTCTTTTTTATTCGCCTTTTTTTGTCCCTTTCGACGTTGCCAAGGCAAGATGACAAAACGCATCCATAAGTGTAGAAACAACAAAACGTTGAAAGCGAAGCCGGCAAAGATCAAAGCGATCGACTCGATGCTTTGTGGTTCATCTTTGAGCGTAAACCACCACACAATCCAACACAGTACAGAAAGTACCGTCAATTGATCCAAGCATCGTTGGCAACGTCCAAGTTTTTTCCAAAACCAATGTTCCTCGCAGCGGCGACAAGTCATAGTGTTTTCCAAACCATTAGTGTTGCTTCAGATTATATATCTAACTAAATGGTGGAAAGCGTTTCTTACACGGGCTTAGAGCGCCATGACACAACCAAAAATGGAAAGTTAGCTTTGTAAAAGCTTTGTGGCACGTAATTGATGTATGGTGCGCTGTCAGTCTTTAACAGGAAATATAATGATGTCGACAGAGTTGAAACTTGCGCTGAGTATCGCTGGTGGGTTCTTTATGATCGGTGTTGTCGCGATTTGTATGGTCAGCCGCTATGCAATGATGGCAGCGTAAGAGAGATTTCATTGCGCCAAAGTAGTAAAGCAAAGCCTCGTTGATGACGAGGCTTTGCTTTATATTTAGATAGAAGCCTGAAAGCGTTAGCAGCCTGGGCCGCAGTCAAGACAATGTTTCACCATTTCTGGCCCTAAGTGTAGTTTTGAATTCAAATCACGTAGAGCGGTGCGGACGCCTTCTTCAATCACTGGGTGATAGAAGGGCATATCTAACATCTCAGAAATCGTCATCCTATTTTGGTGCGCCCACGCTAAAAGGTGCGCAAGATGCTCTGCATTCGGGCCCATCATTTCTGCACCTAAAAAACGTCCAGTGCCTTGCTCTCCGTAGACATGCAGAATACCTTTATTACGAAGCATGACGCGCGAACGTCCTTGATTTTCAAACGAGACTTCACCGGTTGCGAAACATCCACATGTGCCTAAACGTGTTTCTAGTTGTTTATATGTTTCGCCAACCATAGCAATTTGAGGGTCGGAGAACACGGCTGAAATTGGTGAGCGACGCAGACCCGCACGAATATCTGGGAAACGGCCTGCGTTGTCTCCAGCAATACGGCCTTGGTCAGCGGCTTCGTGCAGCAGTGGAATTTGGTTACTTGCATCACCTGCGATGAAGATGCTCTCTACCGAAGTTTGCAATGTATAGTGATCCGCCGTTGGTACGCCACGTTCATCGAGAGCCACATTGGTGTTCTCGATCGCCAGCTTATCGACGTTTGGACGACGACCCGTTGCGGCCAATACGTAATCGACAACGAAAGTTTCTAATTCGCCATCATGGTTGATGAATTGGATTTCGACCTTGTCTTCGCCGTCATTGTCTGACGAAGCAATGCGTTTCATGCTTTCGACTTTTACATCTGCATCAAGGTAGAACTCTTCCTTAAAGGCTTTATCTGCATACGCCATCACCTCTGGGTCTGTCAGTGGGCCCACTTGTCCTCCAAGGCCAAAGAGCTTCACGTTCACTCCTAGGCGGTGTAAAGCCTGACCCAATTCAAGGCCGATGACTCCTGGGCCAAATACTGCCACGGACTCTGGTAAGTCATCCCAGTCAAATACATCATCGTTAATCACTAGGCGATCACCCAGTTCATTCCAAGCTGCCGGATATGTCGGACGAGATCCTGTCGCAATAACAATGCGCTGTGCGGTGACCTGAGTATGATCATCTATGATGAGAGTGTGGTCATCGGCAAACTTCGCGTAGCCCGATAGTTTGTCTTCAGCGGGAATATCATCGACACTTTCAAGCACAAAGCCAACAAAACGATCTCGTTCGCGCTTTACACGATCCATCACTTCTCGTCCGTTAATTCGTACTTCACCTTGCGGGTGTATCCCAAATCCAGGTGCTTTTTCGATTTGATGAACACTTTCTGCTGCCGCAATTAACAGCTTAGACGGCATGCATCCGACACGAGCACAGGTTGTTCCGTAGGGACCGCCCTCAATCATTACCACGCTGTTGGTATGAGCTTTTGCTGCTCGATAAGCACCAAGACCAGCCGTCCCGCCACCAATAATCGCTACGTCGACATTAACTTGTTTCATCGTGAACTCTCGCTTTTGTTTTAAGCCAAGCTAGCTACATTGAGCTTGGAGAGTGAATTGGATAGTTGAATCTGGATAAGTAGTCACCTTATTGGCAGATAACTACTTATCTAGACTAGTAGAAGAAGTGGTTTAGGGTTGGCCTCCGAGCCAAAAGGCACCGGAGACCGAGGGTGTAGGCTATGGACAGCTTAGCCTAGATACGCTTCTAGCTCTTCGCTACCGCCGATGTGCTTGCCACCGATAAAGACTTGTGGAACAGTCGTGCGACCAGATATAGCTCGTAGACTAACTGTTGTTGCGTCTTTACCCAGAATTACTTCTTCATATTGAAGACCGTGGTCAATTAGATTTTGTTTCGCTTTCATACAGAAAGGGCAGCCTGGTTTAGTGAACACCGTGATGGATTCTTGCGTTTTGTAGTCAGGCGCTATGTAGTTCAGCATCGTATCTGCGTCTGACACCTTGAATGGGTCGCCTGGTTCGTTTGGCTCAATGAACATTTTTTCCACTACGCCATCTTTTACTAGCATGCTGTAACGCCATGAACGTTTGCCAAAGCCGATGTCATTTTTATCCACTAACATACCCATGCCATCGGTGAATTCACCATTACCATCCGGGATGAAGGTAATGTTTTCTGCTTCTTGGTCTTGTTTCCATGCATTCATCACGAACGTATCATTGACCGAGACACAAATAATCTCATCCACTCCGTGCTCTTTAAATACAGGGAACAATTCGTTGTAACGAGGTAGATGGCTTGATGAACAGGTTGGAGTAAATGCACCCGGTAAGCTAAATACGATAACGGTCTTACCTTTAAATAGTTCATCGGTCGTTACATTCACCCAAGAGTCACCTTGACGAACTGGAAAAGTAACTTGAGGGACTTGTTGACCTTCTTTAGATACAAACATAATGATTTCCTTTAACTATTTTAAATTATGCGTATAGAGCTTAGCGTTTTTCGTCGCTCTGTTTCGTTTTGTTGAGCCCATTATTGTAAAAATCCTTTGATAGCTCTAATCGTTTGGTGTTATGGTTTTGATAGGTATTAGCTATTGTTATAGAAGCGAAGCGTGAATTATGAATATTCGAGATTTTGAGTACTTAGTTGCACTTGCGGAACATAAGCACTTTCGCAAAGCGGCAGAGGCATGTTTTGTTAGTCAGCCAACACTGAGTGGGCAAATTCGTAAACTAGAGGATGAACTCGGGACCACGCTTTTAGAGCGAAGCAGCCGACGTGTTTTGTTTACCGATTCAGGGTTACAGCTGGTGGAGCAGGCTAAACGCATCTTAAGTGAAGTGAAAACCTTCAGAGATATGGCAAGCGGTCAAAGCGGAGCCATGACTGGACCGATGCATATTGGTTTCATCCCGACGGTTGGGCCTTATCTATTACCCAAAATTCTGCCGCAGATAAAAGAAGCATTTCCTGAGCTGGAGCTATTTCTGCACGAAGCTCAGACACATCAATTAGTGCGTCAATTGGAAGAAGGTAAACTAGATTGCTTAGTTTTAGCTTCGGTTGATGAAACTGCGCCATTTAAAGAGATCGAAGTGTATCAAGAGCCATTAAGTGTCGCAGTGCCATGTGACCACGAGTGGGCCTCTCTCGACCATGTTGATATGTTGGAGCTGAATGGTAAAACCGTTTTAGCGTTGGGAGACGGCCACTGTCTGCGAGATCAAGCGTTAGGTTTTTGTTTTGCCGCTGGTGCAAAAGACGATGAGCGTTTTAAAGCCACCAGCTTGGAGACGTTACGCAACATGGTTGCTGCCGGTGCGGGGATTACGTTATTGCCTCAGCTTTCTATCCCTAATGAGAAGCAAAAAGATGGCGTATGCTACGTACCAGCTGTTAACCCAACCCCCTCGCGTAATATCGTTCTCGTATACCGTCCGGGCTCACCATTACGAGCTAGGTTTGAAGCTTTAGCAGCGAAGATTAAAGAGGTGTTGGCTTCTTATCCATCATTGAATGCTGCAGCATAAGAAGCAGACATAAAAAAGGGAGAGCTTGATGCTCTCCCTTGTGCTTTTGTGATTTAGAACAGTTCTTCTGCGCCAGAGCCTGAAGAATAAATACTATCTTCTAAACGGTCGCCAGCGTATTCGGTAGGCTCCGTGCCTTTTTCAAAGTATTCGAACATTGATGTGCTATCTACCTTGTGCGTTAGCATACCGCTGTTGCGATCAATACGAACTCGAATAATATCCTCTGGAATATTTTTACCTTGCTCCGGCGTCCCTTCTAGCGCAACACGCATGAAGTCAATCCAAGCAGGCTCTGCGGTTTTCGCACCCGACTCGGCACCAGAAATTTGGCCTTGCCCTAGGTTGCTGTTAACAGTGGTGCGGCCAAGTGCACGTGAGTGATCATCAAAGCCAACCCAAGCTATCGCAACGACACCAGGTCCATAGCCATTGTACCAAGCATCCTTGGAATCATTCGTTGTACCCGTTTTACCCCCGATATCTCGACGACCAAGTTTTTGCGCGCGCCAGCCTGTACCATTCCAACCTGTGCCTTCACGCCAGTTACCGCCACCCCAAATGTTGCTGTACATCATCTCACGCATTAAGAATGCATTCTGTTCAGAGATAACTTGCGGTGCATATTGAGGTTCATCATTTTCAAGGGCATTGTCTGTTGCAAGGCCATCAATTGCGACGTCTTGTTCGCCAAATTCATCAGCGTAGCGATTTTCTGGCTGCTCGCTCATTTGCGGACAATCCTTATGACAAACACTCTTTGGATTGGCTTTAAACAGTACTTCACCGAATGCATCTTCCACGCGTTCTACATAGAATGGTTCAACGTAATAACCACCGTTCGCAAACACAGAGTAACCTTGTGCCACTTTCATTGGTGTTAAGCTGCCAGCTCCGAGTGCGATGGTCTCTGAGCGCGGTACTTGGTTAATATCAAAACCGAAACGAGTAAGGTACTGACGTGTCTCCTCGAGGCCAACTTCACGGAGTGTACGCACTGCCATGACGTTTTTTGATTGAGCTAAGCCGAGGCGAAGACGCGTTGGACCACCATAAGTCGGTGGTGAGTTTTTTGGTCGCCAAGCTGAACCAGAACCTGCATCCCACTTGTTAATCGGCGCATCGTTAATCAAAGTGGCTAGAGTCAGCCCTTTGTCAATTGCTGCCGAGTAGATGAAAGGCTTGATACTTGAACCAACCTGACGCACTGACATGGTTGCACGGTTAAACTTGCTGTGAACAAAGTTGAAACCACCAACCAGCGACAATATCGCGCCATTTTCTGGGTTCATCGCAACAAACGCGGTGTTTGCTGTCGGCACTTGGCTCAGTTTCCAGCTCAGTGTTGTGTTGTCATCTTCATCGGTTTCACTTACTTCGCGAACCCAAACTTGTTGACCTGTCGCTAGCACATCATGCGCTGACTTTGGTGTTGAGCCTTGGCGGTTATCAGTAATGTACTTACGCGCCCAGTGCATTCCAGTCCAAGGGATGGTTTGCTCTTCATGGTTCTTAACCCATACTTGTGCCGTCTTATCATCGACTTTCGTCACAACCGCAGGGTAAAGGTCACCATAAGTTGGCTGTTTCTTCAGGTGCTTTTCTATTTGCTCATTGTCCCAGGCCGCTTCCCCTTCTTTCCAAAGCACACTTTCTGCACCACGGTAGCCATGACGTTCATCGTATGACAAGAGGTTATTTACCGCAGACGTATTTGCAGCATCTTGCAGTTTAGAATCCACAGTCATGTAGATATTCAAGCCAGAGGTATAAGCTTCTTCTTCACCGTATTCTTTTACTGCCCATGCACGAGCCAACTCTGCTACGTAAGGTGCGGAAAGCTCAATCTCAGCGCTATGATAACGCGCCACAATAGGCTCATTGCGTGCTTCGTCATACTGCTCTTGTGTAATGTATTTCTCATCAAGCATTCGCATTAATACAACGTTACGGCGTTTTGTTGCGCGCTCAAGAGAGTAAATTGGGTTCATGGTTGATGGCGCTTTTGGCATACCAGCGAGTGTTGCAATCTCACTTAACGTCAATTCATCAAGGCTCTTGCCAAAATACACTTGAGCGGCAGCACCAAAGCCATATGAGCGGTAACCAAGGAAGATTTTATTGACATAAAGCTCCATGATTTCTTGCTTACTTAAAAGCTGCTCAATATGGATAGCAATAAAAATCTCTTTAATCTTACGCATGATCTTCTTCTCATTAGATAAGAAGAAGTTACGAGCTAGCTGTTGCGTAATCGTACTTGCACCCTGTTTAGCCGAGCCTGAAACCGCAACAACAACCGCTGCACGAGTGATGCCGATAGGGTCGATACCAGGATGCTCATAGAAACGACTATCTTCGGTTGCGATGAGCGCGTGAATTAAGTCTTGAGGAATTTCGTCATAAGTAACAGGAATACGACGCTTTTCACCGAACTGTGCGATCAGCTTCCCGTCTTGACTAAACACCTTCATAGGTGTTTGTAATTCAACGTCTTTTAGAGTTGCAACATCTGGCAATTCAGGCTTCACGTACTGATAGAAGCCAAATATTGTGGTGACTCCAAGAATTATGCAAATCAATGTTAAAAATAATAAACGCTTTATGAACTTCACCGGAGAATCCCTGATTGGTTGAGGCTGTGTAACGGCAAACCCTTGTACTCTTAGGTCAAAAATTTAGCACATAAGAGATATTAACTCTTATTTGGATGCTAATAACAACCTTTGCACGAAGAAATTTCGGAGCGAGAGTAAGAGATGGATAAGCTAATCGTTACCGGCATCGATATAGGCTATAACAGCCTCAAAGCCGTAGTACTTAAACCCACAGGCAACAATTACGCTCTGTTGGGTTACAAAGAAATATTACTAAAGGAAGGTATTGTCGCTGAAAATAACACCATAAATCATCAAGAAATTGTAAAGACCCTCAAGCAGATAAAAAAAGAACTGCCTTTTGGTGCTAAAAAAGTTGCGATCTCAGTTCCTGATAACTCGGTAATTAGCAAGAAACTGCAAATAGAACAAAATCTTGAAGAGAGTGAAGTTGAGTTTGCAGTGATACAAGCCTTTTCTCATCAATCGCCATTCCCTGTCGAAGAGCTGAGTTTAGACTTCGTTCGTCTTCGCGCTGAGGGCGGGCAGAGTGGCAGTGATAGCTATCAAGTGTTTGCGACAAGAAAAGATGTGGTAGAAGGCCGAGTCGATGCATTACAAAAGTCCGGACTAAAACCTGTTTTAGTGGACGTGCATTCGCAAAGCCTTGGTCATATCTGGAAGCTCACCGCCGATCGCTTTCCTGACAAAAACAAATACTGCTTACTCGATATTGGCACTTTATCGAGCTCCTTCACCATGTTTACCGAACAAGGTGAACTGTTTCACAAAGAGTTTGCTTACGGCACACGCGGAGCAAACAGCGCTTCTCCAGTCGATTTTCTGTCCGATGATGCTCAGGAGAAAACAGAGCTGTTTAACCGTCAAATCGTAGAGCGAGTAAAGCGCCAGATGCAGCTCTATACCTCAATCAATGGCTCACAAAACATCAAGGGTATCTGGTTATCAGGGGAAGGGGCCTCCACTCCCATGCTCGCAGAGGAGTTGTCTCAACAATTGTCGTTAGAGTGTGAATTGCTAAATCCGCTAGGGCTATTTGAGATGAAGGTGTCTAAGCGTAAGCGTCGTGCTGTGGATTGGCAGCATTTCTCAACAGCAGCCGGACTGGCCGTTCGTGGCATTCATTGGCTAGGAGGCGCCCGTGCTTTATCGCATTAATTTACTTCCTTGGCGAGAGAATCAAAGAGAAGAGCACCGACGTCGTTTCATCAGTTTGGTCGCATTAGGTATGTTGGTCGCTGTTGGCATCCAGTGGGGTATTGGAAAGTTTTTTGAGTACCAACAAGATCAACAACAGGAGCGGCTCGATTACCTCACTCACTACATTGCCGAACTCGACCAGCGTATTGAAGCAATGAAAATTGCAGAGCAAGAGCACAGCAAAATCCTCGAACGTCTAAAGGTCGTTGAAGGTTTACAAAACGGACGAAACAAAACGACCGAGTTCATGAACTTAATGCCTGCCGTTATCCCTGAAGGTGTATATGTCGACAAGATCAAAATGAATGATCTGGAAATTGAGATCTCTGGGATCTCAGATAGCACTCCAAAACTTGCCACGATGCTAGACAACATGGAGCGCTCGGCCAAGTTGAACGACGTAGAAATGCATTCCATCGTTCACGGCAAAGCCCGTTTTGGGAAAGAGTTTCAAACATTCAAAGTGTCTTTCATGTTCAAAGTAACGGAGAAGAAATTGGAGGCTCAACGTGGTTGATTGGCAGGATCTCGAAATAGATGAAATGGCCGAGTGGCCATTGTTGCCCCAGATTGTAGTAATCGCGCTTCTGATCATGGTGATTCAAGGCTTAGGTTATTGGTTTTACCTTAAACCGAAAGACGAACAGTTGAATCACTTGATCCAGCAGGAGCAGACACTCAAGGTGGCATTGAAGATCAAAGCGAACAAAGTGGCAGCGTTGCCTCAGCTTCAATCTCAATTGGATGAACTTACCACCCGTTACGAGTTATTACTGCAGCAACTGCCTGCGCAAAAAGAGCTGGCTACAATGCTCGCTTCAGTGAATGAACTTGGCATCGACAATAAGCTGACTTTCACCCGAATCGACTGGGGCGAAAAACAATCAGAGCACTTCCTTTATCGTCTCCCTTTAAACATAGAGTTAACGGGCGACTTTCATGACATCGGCCATTTTTCTCAGGCGATAGCGACGCTACCTCGAATCATCACGTTTAAAGATGTGACTTGGCAACGTGTCAGCCAAGAGAGCGAAACCCTGCACTTTCGGGTGCGCGCTAACACCTATCAGTTTAAGCCGGAGGAGACGAAAAATGACAAGTAAGTCTTTGTTGCTGGTACTGATGGGTTCTCTATTGATGGGTTGCCAGGCGAATGATGAATCATTGACGGATTTTATTCGAGGAGTGGAAACACAGGCGCGTCGAGAGGTCGAGAAGCTTAAGCCCGTAGACAAGTATGTTGCAGTCACGTACGCACCGGAAGTACAGCGTGCACCCTTTGAATTACCCAAAGAAGCCACCATCGCGACTCAGCCAGTTGCAAGAAAAGATTGTTGGCAACCGCCCTCAAGAAGGCGAACTGGAAAATTAGAAAGATTCCCATTAAGCCAATTACGTTTGAAAGGGGTCATGGGCATGGATAACACGGTTTCTGGCCTCGTTCAGGCTCCCAATGGCACCGTCTATAAAGTTAAGCCGGGTCAATACCTTGGACGCAATAATGGCAAAGTGACCCATGTCAGCCACTCCTATTTGTTGATTAATGAAACGTTGCCCGACGGCTTAGGATGTTGGCAAAAACGTAAAGTTAAGTTGGCTTTGAGATAGCCCCATTTATTTTTGATATTGAGTAATGAAAATGAGACAAGGATTAACACGTACACCAAGGATACTTACTGGGCTCTTCTCCTTATGGTTGTTTGTATTTTTAGCCCCTTTAGCTGCAGCAGAAGAAGTTTCGTCCAATGCCCTAAAAAGTATCGACTTTCGAACTAATAAAGATAAAGACGCCGTGATTGTCGTCGAATTGGCGTCACCGGCCGCGATTGTAGATATCAAGCGTGTACAGGAAGGGTTAAGTATCGATTTGCTTAACACTTCAGTAAAAGACGAGCAATTGTATCTCCTAGACGTGAAAGACTTTTCGACTGTGGTTGAGAGCGTAGAAGTGTTTCGCGACACCTCGACGACGCGCTTGGTTGCGCACATCAATGAAGAATACATGCATGATTACCGTTTAACGGGGCGTTTTTTGGAAATCAAAGTAGCGAAGATCAAACCCAATGAGAAAGCCCCAGATAAAAGCATTTTAGAAAGAGAAGGTAAGCTTATTTCGATTAACTTCCAAGATATTCCTGTGCGAAACGTCTTGCAGCTTATTGCTGATTACAACCAATTCAATTTGGTTGTCTCCGACTCTGTAGAAGGCAACCTCACGCTTCGTCTTGATGGTGTCCCTTGGCAGCAAGTGCTGGATATTATTTTGCAAGTTAAGGGGTTAGATAAGCGTGTTGATGGCAACGTGATTTTAGTTGCTCCGACTGATGAGCTGGACTTGCGTGAGAAGCAGCAGTTAGAAAAACAAAAACTGACGGAAGAAATGGGAGAGCTTTCATCTGAAATCATCAAAGTTAATTTTGCTAAAGCATCAGACATTGCGGAGATGATCAATGGAGAAGGAAATATCAGCATGCTGTCAGAGCGCGGCAGTATGACCATTGATGAGCGAACTAACTCGTTATTGATTAGAGAGTTACCTGAAAACATCGAGGTGATTCGAGAAATTATTGAGTCTTTGGATATTCCAGTTAAACAGGTTCAAATTGAGGCGCGTATTGTGACCATCAATGAAGGTAACATGGACGAGCTAGGTATTCGTTGGGGTTTTACGTCTATTAATGGCAGTAATACAGTGGGCGGTTCTATTGAGAACAACCTTGCCA
The DNA here is from genome assembly GCF_033338675.1 of Vibrio sp. Vb1574. Lineage (NCBI taxonomy): Bacteria > Pseudomonadati > Pseudomonadota > Gammaproteobacteria > Vibrionales > Vibrionaceae > Vibrio > Vibrio sp. Vb1574. The sequence continues at coordinate 22,304 of NZ_JAWOTC010000049.1, read as the reverse complement.
CGATCGGTCTCTATAATGGAGAAGGGGGTGATGACGGTGGTGACGGTGATGGAGTAGGGATCGATGACTTCCTAAATGTAAACTTAGCTGCAACCAGTCCGAATGCGACCAGTCTTGCTTTCCAAGTTGCGAAGTTAGGTTCAGACACCTTGTTGGATCTTGAGCTTTCTGCTCTGCAACAAGAGTCTAAAGCTGAGATTATCTCGAGCCCACGTTTGATCACTACCAATAAGAAGCCTGCCTATATTGAACAAGGTACAGAGATTCCTTATCTTGAGTCATCATCAAGTGGTGCAACGACGGTGACGTTCAAAAAGGCGGTATTAAGTTTGAAAGTGACCCCGCAAATCACACCGGATAACCGCTTAGTGTTGGATTTAAGTGTCACGCAAGATAGACCTGGACAAGTCGTGAAGACAGGCACTGGTGAAGCTGTTGCGATTGATACTCAACGTATCGGGACGCAAGTGTTAGTGAATAACGGTGAAACGGTCGTTCTTGGTGGTATTTTTCAGCACAGCATTACTAACTCGGTGGACAAAGTACCTTTGTTGGGCGACCTGCCGCTATTAGGTGCTCTTTTTCGTCGAAGTTATGAGAATGTTGGCAAAAGTGAGCTGTTAATTTTCGTCACGCCTAAGGTGGTGATTCAGTAGTTCTGTCTCGGGAAAAACTGATTAAATCAAAAATAAAGTTGCAATAGTGGCACCATGCTTGGATAATTTCGGGTCTTATCACGAATTATCTGTGAGGAACTGGTGCCACAAGCCTTGTAGAACAGCAGTTTAGCTGTGTTTTCTTGTGGCGATCTTATTGAATCAATGTTGTAAATTACTGCTAAACATGGCTGAGAAACGTAATATTTTCCTTGTTGGCCCAATGGGCGCCGGCAAAAGTACAATTGGTAGACATCTAGCACAGCAACTGCATATGGAGTTTGTTGACTCCGATACAGTGATCGAAGAACGCACTGGTGCAGACATCTCTTGGGTTTTTGATGTAGAAGGTGAAGAAGGCTTCCGCAAGCGTGAAGAAGCGGTACTTGAAGACCTAACACAAGAGCAAGGCATCGTGCTTGCGACTGGCGGTGGCTCTGTTAAGAGCAAAGAAAACCGCAATCGTCTTTCGGCACGTGGTGTTGTTGTTTACTTAGAAACGACGATTGAAAAGCAACTTGCGCGTACAAACCGCGACAAGAAGCGTCCTTTACTTCAAACGGATAACCCTCGCGAAGTACTGGAGCAATTAGCTGAAGAACGTAATCCTTTATATGAAGAAGTAGCGGATTACACTGTTCGCACTGACGATCAAAGTGCAAAAGTGGTAGCCAACCAGATCGTAAAAATGCTAGAAGAGAGATAAGTCTTTATCTTTTTTTTAATTGGAGCAAACCGATGGAACGGATTACGGTCAACCTAGCTGAGCGTAGCTACCCAATCTCTATTGGCGCCGGGTTATTTGAGGACCCGGCGTACCTCTCTCAAGTTCTCTCAAACAAAAATGCAAAACAAAAAGTTGTTGTGATCAGTAATGTCACAGTGGCGCCTTTGTATGCAGACAAAATTTTAAAGCAACTCGAGCAGCTCGGTTGTAGTGCATCCTTGTTAGAATTGCCTGACGGTGAACAGTACAAAAACTTGGATGTATTTAATCAAGTAATGAACTTCTTACTGGAAGGGAGTTATGCTCGTGATGTTGTGATCATCGCGTTAGGTGGTGGTGTTATTGGCGACCTTGTGGGTTTTGCGTCTGCCTGTTACCAGCGTGGGGTCGATTTTATTCAAATACCGACCACATTACTATCCCAAGTGGACTCTTCGGTTGGTGGAAAAACCGCGGTTAACCATCCGTTGGGTAAGAACATGATAGGTGCGTTTTACCAACCTAAAGCCGTGATCATTGATACCAACTGCCTGTCGACGTTGCCTGAACGTGAGTTCGCTGCGGGTATCGCCGAAGTCATTAAGTACGGCATTATTTACGATGCAGATTTTTTTGTATGGTTAGAAGACAATCTTGAGCGCTTGTATGCGTTGGATGAAGAAGCACTAACTTATGCGATCGCACGTTGCTGTGAAATAAAAGCGGAAGTGGTGGCTCAGGATGAGAAAGAATCGGGCATCCGTGCTTTGCTTAACTTAGGTCACACCTTTGGTCATGCGATTGAAGCGGAACTTGGCTATGGCAATTGGCTGCATGGTGAAGCGGTATCTTCCGGCACTGTTATGGCGGCCAAAACGTCGCATCTACGCGGTCTGATCTCGGAAGAGCAATTTGAGCGTATTGTTGCGATTTTGCGTCGTGCAAAACTGCCTGTGCATACTCCAGACAGTATGAATTTCGATGACTTCATCAAGCACATGATGCGAGATAAGAAAGTCCTCTCTGGTCAATTACGATTGGTTTTGCCTACAGGCATTGGCACTGCCGAGGTAATTGCTGATACGACGCAAGACGTACTCAAGCAGGCAATAGACTTCGGTCGCGATATTTAACCTTGTAATGGCGCCTTTGGGCGTCATTCTTGTAGTGTATTAAGGTTATTAGATGAGTGTTGCTCACGTACTGGAATTAGATTCTCAAATCGAGTTGCTTGATAGATTAGGTCTACTGACTAACTTTGGTTCCAATCTCATTGCGATTAATGGTCATGATGGGTACGGGAAATCTTGGTTAGCGCAGCGATACCTTGAAGTGGGTGCCAGTAACAAGAATCAATGTTTGTTACTTTGTCATTCTAATCAAGACGATGTGCAGCATCGCGTCCTTATTTTGAGTCAACTAGTTTCGGACGCATTGTTTAATCAGCAAGAGCCTTTACTTGATAGCCTTGAAAGGCTTTTAGGTGATGAGCCGTGTGACATTGCAATTGTTGTAGATGATGCGCATTTATTGAGTGAGACACTTATCTCTGAGCTTTGGATGCTGGTCTTAGAGGCGCACCATAAGCCAAATTGGACCATCAATGTCTTATTGTTTACACAGTCTGGACGTTTAGAAGGTTTGCTAGCACGTCTCAGTTATGGACAAGAGATAAAGCCTGTTGAGCTTGATATTGATATGTTGTCCGAAGTGGAAGCTCGTCGTTTCTTTGAGTCACTTGTTGCGCGCTACGTCGATGATGAGTCTGAGAAACGGGTTCGAGATGCATTTAAAAAAGTCGACCCAGTACCGGGTGACATCATGGCGTTAGGAGAGATGAAAGTGGAAAAAAGGATCATTATCCGCTCGATTGTCGGTTCACCCCTGAATATTGCGTTGGTGGTATTAGTATTACTGTTGCTTGCTGCTGGTGGCTATTGGTGGATGCTTAGTCAACCAAGTCCTGATGATAAGGCGCAGCAAATTGCTGGCAGTTTAGAGCAAACGGCTATTCCAACTTTTGAAGAGTCAGGAATCAGTGCAGCGCAGTCTTCACTGCAACCTGTAACCGATGGTTCTAGCAGTCCTGATAAGTCTGGTGCGGTTGATGATTCTGATTCATTACCGCCAGCAGTGACAGAAGAAGTAGCGAGCGTAGGCAGTGATGACAATCAACAAAGAGTGGTGATTGAGTCGAATGTGGTCGATGCATTGCTTGAAGGTAAAACTGATTCAGCAGACACAAAAGCGATTGATGACGTCGTAAGTATAGAGAAGACAGAAACCGCCGATGAAACTAGCTCTCCTTTGATTAAAGTCGTAAAACCGAATCAAGATATGGCGCAAGCACCTGCTCAGTCAGAAGAGGGTGACGTAAACCAACCTGTTGTGAAGTTTTCATTTGCCCGTGAAGAACTAAAAGCGCTATCGCCAAGAGCTTATACTTTACAACTCGCAGCTATGACCTCAATGGAAGATGTACAATCCTTTCTCAATGAGCATCAACTGAATAATCAAGTGCGAATTTATCCTACCGTTCGTAATGACACCGAGTGGTATATCATCACATATCAAGATTATCCGACAATTCAAATGGCTCGTGATGCCGTCGCAAGCTTGCCAGATTCGGTTAAGTCGGTGAGTCCTTGGGCAAAATCACTCCGTCAGGTTCACCGTGAAATTGAACGAGTGAAATAAACCTGAGCTTCCCTGAAAAATATGTTACATTCCGCAGCCTTAATTTTTGGTCGATAGATAGAGCAGTAGATGAAAAAGCAACGAGCCTTTCTTAAATGGGCAGGAGGAAAATACGGACTGGTTGAAGACATCCAACGTCATTTGCCGCCGGCTCGAAAGCTAGTTGAACCTTTTGTTGGTGCGGGCTCAGTGTTTCTGAATACCGATTATGACCATTATCTACTTGCAGATATCAATCCAGATTTGATCAATCTGTACAACCTGCTGAAAGAACGCCCTGAAGAGTATATCTCTGAAGCGAAGCGTTGGTTTGTCGCTGAGAACAACCGCAAAGAAGCCTACCTACACATTCGCGCTGAATTTAATAAAACCGATGACGTGATGTACCGCTCTTTAGCGTTTTTGTATATGAACCGCTTTGGTTTTAATGGCCTATGCCGTTACAACAAAAAAGGTGGCTTCAATGTACCGTTTGGCTCTTACAAAAAGCCGTATTTCCCTGAGGCGGAACTGGAGTTTTTTGCAGAAAAAGCCCAAAAAGCTACGTTCGTTTGTGAAGGTTATCCTGAAACATTTCGTCGTGCGCGCAAAGGGAGCGTCGTGTATTGCGATCCACCTTATGCGCCGCTTTCAAATACGGCAAATTTCACCTCATACGCAGGTAATGGTTTCACGTTGGACGACCAAGCTGCATTAGCCGACATTGCTGAAAGAACAGCGACTGAACGTGGCATTCCTGTGTTGATTTCTAACCACGACACTACCTTGACACGTCGGTTGTATCACGGCGCGGATCTTAATGTGGTAAAAGTAAAGCGTACCATTAGCCGTAATGGTAACGGTCGTAATAAAGTTGATGAGCTACTTGCGCTTTTTCATGCCCCAGACATGGATAAATCAAACTCTTAATTCTCACACTATTATATCTAAATAGTGGATCTCCCCACTGGCTTCGGTAGAATTGCGCGCAGATTGTTTGCTCATTACTACTGAGGTCAGGTATGAAAGATTTTCTTATTGCTCCATCCATTTTATCGGCAGATTTTGCTCGTCTCGGTGAAGATGTAGAAAAAGTACTCGCAGCGGGTGCGGATGTGGTGCATTTCGACGTTATGGATAACCACTATGTACCAAACCTGACTTTTGGTGCGCCTGTGTGTAAAGCACTACGCGATTATGGCATCACAGCGCCAATCGATGTTCACCTAATGGTGAAACCCGTTGACCGTATTATTCCTGATTTCGCAAAAGCGGGTGCGTCGATGATTACGTTCCATGTAGAAGCTTCTGATCATGTAGACCGTACACTGCAGTTAATTAAAGAGCACGGCTGTCAGGCTGGTGTGGTACTAAACCCAGCAACGCCACTTGCAAGTCTTGAATTTATTATGGATAAAGTCGACATGATTCTACTGATGTCGGTAAACCCTGGTTTTGGTGGTCAATCATTCATTCCTCATACACTAGATAAACTGCGTGCCGTTCGTAAGATGATTGACGAGTCTGGTCGTGATATCCGCTTAGAAATCGATGGCGGTGTGAAGGTTGACAACATTCGTGAAATTGCAGAAGCGGGCGCAGACATGTTTGTTGCAGGCTCGGCGATTTTCGGTGAGCCAGATTACAAACAAGTGATCGATCAAATGCGCGCTGAACTGGCTGAAGTTAAATAAGCACCGATAAGCCAGCGCAATAACACGCTGATTTTAAAGGCTGCCAGCTTGTTGGCAGCCTTTGTGTTTTCTAGTATTAGAAGAAATTAAATATCCACTGCGCTGAGCAAATAATCACTTGCCTATTTTACGCCCTTTCTGTACTATTCGTGCTCCTTAAACTCAGTCAATTATCTTTAGTTCCTTGCTTCCTCTGGACGACTGAGCCATTTGTGGAAGCTGAATAATCCGTAAGGAGCAACCAATGCGTCATTACGAAATCGTATTCATGGTGCACCCAGATCAAAGCGAGCAAGTTGCTGGCATGATCGAGCGTTACACTGGTTCAATCACTGAAGCTGGCGGTAAAATCCACCGTCTAGAAGACTGGGGCCGTCGTCAACTGGCTTACCCAATCAACAAGCTTCACAAAGCTCACTACGTTCTTATGAACGTTGAAGCTGACCAAGCTGTAATTGATGAGCTAGAAACTGCTTTCCGTTTCAACGATGCAGTTCTACGTAACATGATCATGCGTACTAAAGCAGCGATCACTGAGCAATCTATCATGCTTAAGCAAAAAGAAGAGCGTGCTCCACGTCGTGAAGAGCGTTCTGAAGCTAAGCCTGAAGCTAAGTCAGAAGCTGCTGAGTAAGTTTTCTTATGGCCAATCGAATGGAGCTGAGCGGCACCATTGCCAAACCGCCCATTCGTAGTAAAAGCCCTGGTGGCATTGAACACTGTCGGTTTTGGCTGGAGCATCGCTCTACTATTATCGAAGCTGACTTACCTCGACAAGTTTATTGTCGTATGCCGGTAGTCGTCAGCGGGCTTGGGTCACAAGCACTAACTCAGAATTTAGTTCAAGGCAGTAACATTAAGGTAAGTGGTTTTGTCACTTATCAAACCGGCCGAAATGGCGTGGGAAAATTAGTGTTACACGCCGACAACATTACTCAAATTTAAGATCAGGAGATAGCCCATGGCTCGTTTCTTCCGTCGTCGTAAATTCTGCCGTTTCACTGCAGAAGGCGTACAAGAGATTGATTACAAAGACGTAGCAACTCTTAAAAACTACATCACTGAAGCTGGTAAAATCGTACCTAGCCGTATCACTGGTACAAGCGCTAAGTACCAGCGTCAACTAGCACGTGCTATCAAGCGTTCACGCTACCTAGCTCTACTACCGTACACTGACAAGCATCAGTAATCGGTTCATTTTATTAAGAAAGAGGATTAAGCAATGCAAGTTATTCTACTTGATAAAATTGGTAACCTAGGTGGTCTTGGCGATACTGCAAACGTTAAATCTGGCTACGCTCGTAACTTCCTTATCCCACAAGGTAAAGCAGTTATGGCAACTAAAGCTAACGTTGAAATGTTTGAAGCTCGTCGTGCTGAACTAGAAGCTAAAGTTGCTGAGCAACTAGCTGCTGCAGAAGCTCGCGCAGAGAAAGTTAACGCTCTAGAAGCTGTAGTTATCGCTTCTAAAGCTGGTGACGAAGGCAAACTATTCGGTTCTATCGGTACTCGTGACATCGCTGACGCTATCACAGCTGCAGGCGTTGAAGTTGCTAAGAGCGAAGTTCGCCTTCCTGAAGGTGCTCTACGTAACACTGGTGAGTTCGAGATCAGCGTTCAACTTCACTCTGAAGTTTTCGCAACTGTGAACCTACAAGTTGTTGCTGCTGAGTAATTCAGTATCAAGACGAAATACTAAAAAGCACCTCCTCGGAGGTGCTTTTTTTATTTCTAAAACTGAGAGAAAAAGGGTTAAAAAGCGAAAAGTAAATTAACGGAAAATACGCTGTCCGCTTTGCTTAAGCCTTCAGGCACTTTATCGTGATACTGACGAGAGTGCGCCAGTTTCAGTGCGATATCTTCAGTAATATCATTGGTTACACTGAGTTCACTATCAGTACGTGTGTTACTTCTACCTGTTACCAACGTAATATCAGCTGCGAAACTTAAATTATCCAACGCATGCCAAGTTGTGTTGATATTTCCTCGAAAAATGCCTTCTCTAACGATATCGGGAAAGACAATATCGTCATCATCTATTTCGTCTAAGTTTGGCTCTTGATAGCGAAAACCAGGGCCTACTTCTACCTCTAAAATGAAGTTCTCAGTGTAGGAGAACTGGTAACCCAAACCACCTGACAACGTATAGTCTTTAAAATAAGCACTGTAGCGAGAATCCACTCCTTTAAAGCTGCCATACAAATACGTCTTAGGGCCTAACTTGTAGTCACTCTGTAGGGAATAGGTGGATGAGCGTTTGTCTTCTTCACCGTCTTTGTACAAGTTGTAGTACTTCCATTCACCATTAGAACGGTGTCGACCTGACGTATATTCAGCACTCAAACGAGCATTCAGGGAACGAGAGTCCGTGTTACCTGTGTGAGCTTGATAGCCGAACTCCACCTCGGTTTTTAGTGGGTCGGGTACATCAATATTTTGCTCTGGCTGTACTGATTCGTCAGCATACGATGCACTAGCGCACAGTAGGCTAAAGCTAAGTAACCAGTATCGGGACACATCAACCTCGAACGTAATCAAAAAGGAGGGGCATGATACTGATACAGATATTTGGTTGGGTCAATGGTAGGTTAATTTTTATTAGAGCTAGGCGGAAGAACCAGGCTATTACCCGGGTGGTTCACATGATGATTTCTTAACAAGTAATTGTCGCTTCGGGGAAGCATCTCAGCTAGGTTAAGGTTATAATCGTGGGTCAATAGTAGTTATCGAGCAAAGTCATGGCGGAAAACAGAAATCGCAAACCTTCAGACAGTCAGGTCGACGCAATCAAAATGCCACCTCACTCACTAGAAGCCGAGCAATCAGTAATTGGTGGTCTTTTACTGGATAATGAACGTTGGGACACCGTTGCCGAACGTGTTGTGAGCAGTGATTTCTATAGTCGTCCACACCGCCTGATTTTTGAAGGTGTAAAAACCATTCTTGAAGCGGGTAAACCTCTCGATCTTATTACTTTATCGGAATATCTAGAGCGTCACGAGTTGTTAGAAGATGTAGGCGGTTTTGCTTACCTCGCTGACTTGGCGAAGAATACGCCAAGTGCAGCTAACATCAATGCGTATGCTGATATTGTCGCTGAGCGTGCGATTGTTCGTGGTCTTATTGGTGTCGCGAATGAAATTGCGGACGCGGGCTATGACCCTCAAGGTCGCAGTTCTGAAGATTTAATAGACATGGCGGAGAGTAAAGTTTTTGCTATCGCCGAGTCTCGAACTAGTGAAAACGAAGGACCACAAAACGTCGACAACATCCTCGAAAAGACGTTAGAACGTATCGAGTTGTTGTATAAAACGCCACAAGATGGTGTTACCGGGGTCGATACCGGTTTCACCGATCTCAATAAGAAAACCGCAGGTTTGCAAGGCTCTGATTTGGTGATTGTCGCAGCGCGTCCATCGATGGGTAAAACGACCTTTGCAATGAACTTGTGTGAAAATGCGGCCATGCAACAAGAAAAGCCCGTACTTATTTTCTCGTTAGAGATGCCAGCTGAACAGTTGATGATGCGTATGTTGGCCTCTTTGTCTCGTGTTGACCAAACCAAGATCCGTACGGGTCAGCTAGATGACGAAGATTGGGCGCGTATTTCTTCTACTATGGGTATCCTGATGCAGAAGAAAAATATGTACATTGATGATAGCTCTGGTCTAACTCCGACCGAAGTGCGTTCGCGCGCTCGCCGTATCGCTCGTGAACATGGCGGTCTATCTATGATCATGGTCGACTACCTTCAGTTGATGCGCGTGCCTTCGTTAACCGATAACCGTACTCTTGAGATTGCTGAGATCTCTCGCTCTCTTAAGGCGCTGGCAAAAGAGCTAAATGTGCCTGTTGTGGCACTGTCGCAGCTAAACCGTTCCCTAGAGCAACGTGCGGATAAACGACCAGTAAACTCGGACTTGCGTGAATCCGGTTCCATCGAGCAGGATGCCGACTTGATCATGTTCATCTACCGTGATGAGGTTTATCACCCAGATAGTCCGTACAAAGGTACGGCCGAAATCATTATTGGTAAACAGCGTAACGGTCCTATCGGCTCTGTTCGCCTCACTTTCCAAGGTCAACATTCGCGTTTCGACAACTACGCGGGTCCTGCATTCGATATTGATGATGAGTAATTCCATGAGCTATATGAAAGCGGCCAAGGCGTGCATTGATTTGTCTGCGTTGCAGCACAACTTACAGCGCGTAAAAGCTCAAGCGCCACAAAGTAAAGTGATGGCTGTCGTCAAGGCCAATGGTTATGGTCACGGATTACGTCATGTCGCAAAACATGCTAACCATGCGGATGCGTTTGGCGTGGCTCGCATTGAAGAAGCATTGCAACTGCGCGCTTGTGGAGTAGTAAAGCCGATTCTATTGCTAGAAGGTTTTTACTCTCCTGGTGATTTACCTGTTCTTGTGACGAACAACATCCAAACCGTGGTGCACTGTGAAGAGCAGCTTATCGCCTTGGAGCAAGCAGACCTTGAAACTCCGGTTGTCGTGTGGCTGAAGATTGACAGTGGCATGCACCGCCTTGGGGTTCGTCCTGAACAATATGACGACTTTGTAACGCGGCTGAAGGAGTGTCCAAATGTAGCGAAACCGTTGCGTTACATGAGCCACTTTGGCTGTGCAGATGAGCTGGATAGCGATATTACCCCACAACAGATTGAGCTGTTTAAATCGTTGACTTCTGGTTGCCAAGGGGAACGTTCACTGGCGGCATCTGCGGGGTTATTGGCATGGCCTCAAAGCCATTTAGATTGGGTTCGTCCGGGTATTATCATGTATGGTGTGTCGCCATTCGATGACAAAACGGCGCAAGATCTTGGGTATCAGCCTGTCATGACACTTAAATCCCACCTTATTGCGGTACGTGAAGTGAAGAAGGGCGAAAGTGTTGGCTATGGTGGTATTTGGACCAGTGAGCGAGATACAAAAGTTGGGGTCATCGCTGTAGGGTATGGCGACGGTTACCCAAGAAGTGCTCCAAACGGTACGCCGGTGTGGGTTAATGGCCGTAAAGTACCTATTGCAGGTCGAGTTTCCATGGATATGCTGACGGTCGATTTGGGACCAGACGCAACGGATAAAGTCAGCGAAGAAGCGATTCTTTGGGGGAAAGAGCTCCCAGTAGAAGAAGTGGCGGGTCACATTGGTACGATTGCGTATGAACTCGTGACTAAGCTAACGCCTCGCGTCGAGATGGAATACTCCAAATAAACAACGAAAGGCTAACCCAAGGTTAGCCTTTGTTTTATCTACTCACCGTTAATCGTAGCAATAACGCGGCGGCCGCCACCAAAGTCTCGATGCTCACCCAAGTAAATACCTTGCCATGTTCCTAAAGCTAATCGACCATTTTGGATTGGTACCGTCACACTACTGCCAAGCAGTGATGCTTTAATATGTGCCGGCATGTCGTCGTCACCTTCATAGGTGTGCTGATAATAAGGAGCACGCTCTGGCACAAACTTATTGAAGTGCGCTTCCATGTCCATACGCACGGTTGGATCAGCATTCTCATTTAAGGTCAAACTGGCGGAGGTGTGCTGAATAAATAAGTGTAATAAACCTACTGAAAGTTCGTTTATTTGTGGTAATTGTTGTTCAATTTCATCAGTTATCAGGTGAAAACCGCGGCTTCTCGCTTTTAATTGCAGTGTTTTTTGTGCCCACATACGTGTTCCTTTGGAAATTTATAAATTGGCGTCTATCCTATTCCAATTAGAGCCTGTCATTAGTAAATGATATGATTCTTGTCATCGTAAATGAATGTTCAATTTCAGGGCAGGGAACGTGACCTAACTCAATGTGAGTGTAAAAGCTCTCGGTCATAATTGGCGCCTGAAAAAAAATTACAAAGACTTGTTTTGTGGCAATTTGCCCAAACATCTAATTTATATTCTATTTGCTAAATCGGGGATTCCACAGTTTTCGCTAGACTGTAAGGAATGGAACCTACTGTAACATCGGGATAAAGACCATGTTGAAAAATATCAATCCAACGCAAACACAAGCTTGGAAAGCGCTAACGGCGCATTTCGAATCTGCACAAGATATGGATCTTAAAGAGCTGTTTGCTCAAGACGCAGCGCGTTTCGACAAATACTCTGCACGTTTCGGCTCAGACATCCTAGTCGATTACTCAAAGAACCTCATCAATGAGGAAACTCTGAAGCACCTGTTTGCTCTTGCGAAAGAGACCGAGCTGAAATCTGCAATTGAAGCGATGTTCAGTGGTGAAGCGATCAACCAAACAGAAGGTCGCGCTGTTCTTCACACTGCACTACGTAACCGCGCTAATACTCCAGTTATGGTAGATGGCGAAGACGTAATGCCAGCAGTGAACGCGGTTCTAGAAAAAATGAAATCATTCACTGAGCGCGTTATCGGCGGTGAATGGAAAGGTTACACAGGCAAAGCAATTACCGATATTGTGAACATCGGTATCGGCGGTTCTGACCTTGGCCCTTACATGGTGACGGAAGCTCTAGCGCCATACAAAAATCATCTAAACCTTCACTTCGTATCTAACGTTGATGGTACACACATCGTTGAAACGTTGAAGAAAGTTAACCCAGAAACGACGTTATTCTTGATCGCGTCTAAGACGTTTACAACACAAGAAACCATGACTAACGCGCACACTGCTCGTGATTGGTTCCTAGAATCGGCGGGTGATCAGGCTCATGTGGCTAAGCACTTTGCTGCGCTTTCAACAAACGCGACAGCCGTGTCTGAATTTGGTATCGATACAGCGAACATGTTTGAATTCTGGGACTGGGTTGGTGGCCGTTACTCACTATGGTCTGCGATCGGTCTATCAATTGCACTAGCAGTAGGTTTCGACAACTTCGTTGAGCTGCTTGATGGCGCTCACGAGATGGACAAGCACTTTGTATCAACAGATCTAGAAAGCAACATCCCTGTGATCCTTGCGCTTATCGGTATTTGGTACAACAACTTCCACGGTGCGGAATCAGAAGCTATTCTGCCTTACGATCAGTACATGCACCGTTTCGCGGCGTACTTCCAGCAAGGTAACATGGAATCAAACGGTAAATACGTTGACCGTGACGGCAATGCTGTAACTTACCAAACTGGCCCAATCATTTGGGGTGAACCAGGTACCAACGGTCAGCACGCGTTCTACCAGCTAATTCACCAAGGTACTAAGCTTATCCCATGTGACTTCATTGCACCTGCAATTAGCCACAACCCAGCTAGCGATCATCACCAAAAACTGATGTCTAACTTCTTCGCGCAAACTGAAGCTCTAGCGTTTGGTAAAAATGAAGAAACCGTGAAAGAAGAGTTGGTGAAAGTAGGTAAGAATGCTGAAGAAGTGGCAGCGATTGCGCCATTCAAAGTGTTTGAAGGTAACCGTCCAACAAACTCTATTCTAGTGAAGCAAATCACGCCTCGTACGCTAGGTAACTTGATCGCAATGTACGAACACAAAATTTTCGTACAAGGTGTTATCTGGAATATCTTCAGTTTTGACCAGTGGGGCGTGGAGCTAGGTAAACAACTGGCTAACCAAATCCTACCTGAGCTTGCAGACGAGTCTCAAATCAGCTCGCATGACAGCTCAACAAATGGTCTAATCAACGCATTTAAAGCGTTCAAAGCTTAATGTTTGAATAGATAAAGAAAAGGTCAGCAAATGCTGACCTTTTTATTGCCTGAGGCAAAAACAAAATAGGTTGGCCAGTGCCAACCTATTTTTTCTCTTTTATTCGAAGCAAATTTCGATAAAGGCATTTCCCCATTGGGAAGAGAAAGGCATGATAATAATTGAGCCTTCACACTTGTGGCGAATCGTATGACCTCGGCCCGAAACCACAACCGGTGTTGCCATATCAAAGTCAAAACCACTTTCCGCCAGAATGCGTTTCGCACCACCAGTAACCATGTTGGTGATCTCACCCACCATATCGGTCACTTCTTCATTGAGCCCATTTGGACGTTCACCAAGCATGTTCTGCATGATTTCTAGGGCGAGTGCTTCATCAAAGGTGATCGACATTGAACCACGAGTTTGTGGGCCTACCATACCAATCAGACCAGAAACGTCACCTCGTGCGATCTCATCTTTTTTGATTCGCGGTTTTTGTGGCTTCAGCTCAAGAGAAGCCATAGTTTTTAGCACGTTCATTAAAGAAGCTAAAAACGGGTTTACAAATTCAGCGCGCATAACGTTCTTCTATACTTTTTCTTTCGTCTCGGAGGAACAGGCCTGGCATTCACCATGAGTTTCAATAACTTGGTTGGTCAGTTTGAATCCATGCTTCTCGGCATTTTCGGCTAACAAGGATATCAGCGTCTCATCTTCGAGTTCAACGACATCACCACATTTATCGCAAATTAGTAATTGGAAAAAGTGCTGCTGAGTATTGAAAGAACAACAAGTAATAAAGCTATTTGTCGATTCCACTCGGTGGATGAAGCCTTGTTCTAGGAGAAAATCTAATGCTCGATAAACAGTGGGCGGCTTAGCCTGAGGCTCACTCTCTTTTAGTTGCTCCAATAGCTCATACGCACTTGAGGCGCGGCGATTAGAACAAATGAGTTCAAATACGCGTCGGCGTTGCGGAGTCAGTCGTACTCCACGCTCTGCGCAGATACTTTCAATTTGTTCAATGATTGTTGGGTTCAAACCTTTCACCATAACTATCGGACGTGCTCTATGATAAATCATTTCTATACGAAGTTCGTTTAGAAATGCTTCATTTTACCCACTATCAGAACGAAAATCATGAATTAAAGCAAGTCGGTGGTGGTGTGAAGGCGGAATAATCATCACAGAATGAATCAACGAATGACAGATTCGTATTACTTCTGCGTATTCCTAAGCACTTGGCTAGTCAGCCAACCAAATCATTCTCGCTGAAACTAGCACCCAGAGGTGCTTGGGTATACAATACCCGACTTATTTTTTGAGCGTACTGCTGCGCTCGACCTTGGCAACATAAAAACGGGTGTTTATATCATGACTCATTCTTGCAGGCTCTCCGTAGCACCAATGTTAGATTGGACTGATCGTCATTGTCGCTACTTCCATCGCTTAATGACCAAAGAAACCCTGCTGTACACTGAAATGGTGACGACAGGTGCGATCATTCATGGAAAAGGAGATTTCCTGGCTTATAACGAAGAAGAGCATCCGTTAGCCCTTCAACTTGGTGGTTCAAACCCAGCAGATTTGGCTACGTGTGCCAAGCTAGCGCAAGAGCGTGGCTACGATGAGATTAACCTAAACGTGGGGTGTCCATCTGACCGCGTACAAAACGGTCGCTTCGGTGCTTGCCTAATGGCTGAACCGCAGTTAGTTGCGGATTGTGTCGCAGCAATGAAAGACGTGGTCGATATCCCTGTAACAGTCAAGACTCGCATTGGTATTGATGATCAAGACTCTTACGAGTTCCTAACGGATTTCGTTTCTATTGTTTCAGAAAAGGGTGGCTGTGAGCAGTTCACTATCCATGCTCGTAAAGCTTGGTTAAGTGGTTTAAGCCCAAAAGAAAACCGCGAGATCCCACCATTGGATTACCCACGCGCTTACCAATTGAAGCAAGACTTCTCACACCTAACGATTGCGATTAACGGTGGCGTGAAATCATTAGAAGAAGCAAAAGCACATCTTCAGCATCTTGACGGTGTGATGATTGGTCGTGAAGCATACCAAAGCCCATATCTACTGGCATCGGTAGACCAAGAGTTGTTTGGCTCTAATGCTCCAGTGAAGAAACGCAGCGAAATTGTTGAAGAGATGTACCCATACATTGAAGCGCAATTAGCGAAAGGTGCGTACCTTGGTCACATTACCCGTCACATGTTAGGTTTGTTCCAAAGCATGCCCGGTGCTCGTCAATGGCGTCGTCATATCAGTGAAAATGCGCACAAACCAGGTTCTGGTCTAGAAGTATTGCAAGACGCGCTAGCTAAGATTCCAAAAGAATTGAATGTGTAAAATTCGCCAGTGAATGGCTAAAATTACCAACTAAAGAATGATAAAGCCAGAGTGCAGAAATGCCTCTGGCTTTGTTTTTTTATTAAAAATCATAATCTTAACTTCGTTTCTGTAAGTTGGTATGGAAACTGCTCTGTTTATTGAAAACAAATGGAGAAGTGATTATGTTGGAGCTAATCTTTATTTTAGTCTTTGCGGCGACCTTGTTGGTTACGGGTATCACAATGATGACCGTATTCGCAGCAACTGGTATTGCGTTAGTTGTGATGTTTTTACTGGGAATGGTTGGAGCGGTACTCAAACTATTACCATGGTTAATCGTGATTGCATTGGGTATTTGGTTCTTCAAGAATTACGTTGCTCAGCCCCGCTATAAATAATGAGTAACATCATTTAGTTGATGGAGAGGCGTGAGAATATGGTATATTTCCTCTCACGTCCTCTACGTGAATATCAGCTATCTCGGAGTAAATACTACATGACAAATAAAGCGAACATCGCTTTAACGGCATTATCGTTGGCAGTATCTTTTCCTGTTTTTGCAGAGTACTCTGTATCGACAAAAGTCGGCGCAGAGGTATGGGCTGCCGACACTAAAGTTAATGAAGTGAGACGAGATAGCAGTACCACAGGCACTTTTTTTGCGGCGATTGAACATGATGTTAAATACGTCCCTAATGCGCGCCTTCGTTACTCAAGTGTTGATGCGAATTACATGGGGTTCGATAAGCTCGATTTAACCTTGTATTACCACGTTCTAGAGCATGATTTATTGCACTTTGATGCGGGTCTTACGTTCAGTAATTTAAGTGACACTAAATATATTGATGCTGGCTCAAGCAGGCGTGTAGAAGAATTTGATGAGCTGATTTGGGCTTGGTATGGCTACGCAGAAATTCAAGTTCCGGATACAAACTTTGATGTGATTGGTGAGATAAACTTTGGTGACAACAAAGGTATCAAAAGCACCGATTTCATGGCAGGTGTTCAATACAATGTACCGCTCGAAAAAGCTCGACTGGCTTTTCGTGGAGGTTACCGTGTGATTGATTTAGAGTCCGATAAATTCATGTCGGATCTAGGGAAAGAGTTTATTTTTGCTAACGGCTTCTTTGTGAGTGCGGAATACGCGTTCTAAATTCAGCCATGTTAGATATTCGATTTACTTAAAACGTCGCTTTATAAGCGGCGTTTTTTTATATCACTTCATTATATCTAATCGAAATTTCTCCCTATTTGGCTGACTTAGACCATGCTTACCTAGGAGCAATGTGAAAGTTAAAGCAGGGATAGCGATGACAATAAATGAACTAAGACATCTATTCCGTGAAAATCAGCTTATCGAAGCGATTATTGAGCCTGCAATCCAAGAGGGTGGTTGGGTTGTAGAGTTCAGACATGCGCGCGGTGGTTTTGTTTTTCTAACGGACAGTCACGGCGAAGAATGTCTTTATGAAGATTTGGATACTGCGTCAAAATCGGCAATGGCAGTAGGCTTTCAACAAGTCCGCATTGAAGATCGATGAGCAAAAAGTAAGCCGTTCTTACTTCCAAAAAGTTATAAAACATTCACTTCTATTCTTTCTTGTTATTAAGGAGAGTGGGTACTCTATCGTCACGCAATGAATAGGGATGTCGTGATAATGTCTTTTCAAAAGAATGAGTATTCTCACAAGAATGTGTCTGAAGATAATAATGGGCAAGGAGGAAATCCTCCAATCACAAGCCCTCTGAATGACCAACAAATTAGCTCACTCCAACAAACTGTCTCTGAGTTGTCTTCACAGCAACTTGCTTGGGTCAGTGGGTATTTTTGGGGATTAGCTCAAAATCAACCAAACACAGCGGTAACGCCAATTGCACAAGCAACGGCAGCCGTATCAGCGAAGCCAGCAGGTAAGTTGAGTATTATTTTTGCTTCCCAAACGGGCAATGCTAAAGGTGTTGCTGAAGCTCTGGAACAGGAAGCAAAAGCAGAAGGAATTGCAGTCGAACTTTTTGATGCAAGCGATTACAAAGGTAAAAACTTAGCCAAAGAAACGCATGTCATTATTGTGGCATCGACTAACGGCGAAGGCGAAGCGCCAGACAATGCCATTGAGCTACATGAGTTTTTGCAATCGAAGAAGGCTCCTAAGCTGCCAAACCTGCAATATGGTGTTATTGCATTGGGAGATTCTAGCTACGAGTTCTTCTGTCAGACCGGTAAAGACTTCGACACTTACCTATCAAAGCTAGGCGCGACTCCATTTATCGAGCGTCTTGATTGCGATGTGGATTATGAAGCCCCCGCAACTGAATGGCGTAAGAATGCGTTAGACAAGGTAAAAGATACACTTTCTTCTGGCTCTGAAGCGGATGTGGTTCAACTTCCAGTGGGTCAAGCTGCGACTGCGCACTCTCCTTACAATAAACAAAATCCGTACACTGCGACGTTACTGACCAGTCAAAAAATCACGGGCCGTGACTCTGGAAAAGACGTTCGTCATATAGAAATCGACTTAGAAGGCTCGGGCTTAACGTATCAGCCAGGTGATGCACTAGGTGTGTGGTTTGAAAATAGCTCGGAACTTGCAAATGCCATTCTTGGTAAGGTCGGTTTGTCTGGGGTTGAGACTGTTGACGTTGATGGTGAAAGCTTGTCAATCCACAGTGCTCTCGTGAGTAAATATGAAATCACAACATCTAACCCGCAGCTCATCACAAAGTTTGCCGAGTTATCCGGTAGCAAGAAGCTACAAAAGTTAGTTGAAGATAAAGATAAGCTTCGCGAGTACTCTGCAAATACTCAAATCGTTGATGTACTGGCAGAAAAGAAAACCAAGTTAACCGCAGATGAGTTGATTGGTTTGCTTCGTCGTCTTACTCCACGCCTTTACTCTATTGCATCAAGCCAAGAAGAGGTCGATGAAGAAGTACACCTAACGGTTGCTTTGGTTGAGTACGAACAAAACGACGAAAAACGATATGGTGGTGCGTCTAGTTTCTTAGCACAGCGTCTCGAAGAGGGAGATGAAGTTAAAGTATTTGTTGAGCATAACAACAACTTTAAACTGCCGGAAGATGATAGTACTCCAATTATCATGGTTGGTCCTGGCACAGGGATCGCACCATTCCGTAGCTTTATTCAGGAACGTGAAAACCGCGATGCTGAAGGCAAAAACTGGTTGTTCTTTGGTGATCGCACGTTCACTCAAGACTTCTTGTACCAAGTGGAATGGCAAAAGTATCTCAAGTCAGGAGTACTAAGCCGATTGGATGTTGCCTTTAGTCGTGACCAAGTAGAAAAGGTTTACGTACAACATCGCATCTTAGAAAACGCAGCTCAAGTGTGGCAGTGGATCCAAGAAGGCGCTTATATCTATGTCTGCGGTGATGCAACGCGTATGGCAAAAGATGTGCACGACGCATTGGTTATCGTTGCTGAACAAGAAGGCAAGATGCCGCGTGACGATGCAGAACAATTTATTAATGACCTACGTAAAGCGAAACGTTATCAGAGGGATGTGTACTAATGACTTTTTCTACGGACAATAATAAGCAGGTTGTATTAGGTGAAGAGTTAGGGCCGCTATCTGATAACGAGCGCCTGAAGCGAGAAAGCAACTTATTACGTGGCACCATTGAGCAAGATTTACAGGACCGTATTACTGGTGGCTTTACTGCCGACAACTTCCAGTTAATTCGTTTCCACGGTATGTATCAACAAGACGATCGTGATATCCGTAATGAACGCACAAAGCAAAAACTGGAACCATTACATAATGTGATGCTTCGTGCTCGTATGCCTGGAGGCATCATCACGCCAACGCAATGGTTAGCGATCGACAAGTTCGCAACGGAGCACTCTTTATATGGAAGTATTCGTCTGACGACTCGCCAAACGTTCCAGTTTCATGGGGTATTAAAACCCAATATTAAGTTGATGCATCAAACGCTCAACAGTATTGGCATTGATTCGATTGCAACCGCGGGTGATGTAAACCGTAACGTGTTGTGTACCACTAACCCAGTGGAGTCAGAGTTACACCAAGAAGCTTACGAATGGGCGAAGAAGATCAGTGAGCATCTATTACCAAAGACGCGCGCTTATGCAGAGATTTGGCTAGACGGTGAAAAAGTAGAAAGCACGGAAGAAGACGAACCGATTCTAGGCAAGAACTACTTACCACGTAAGTTTAAAACTACAGTGGTTATCCCACCGCAAAATGACGTAGATGTACACGCTAACGATCTCAACTTCGTAGCGATTGCAGATAACGGTAAGCTGGTAGGCTTTAACGTCCTGGTCGGCGGCGGCTTAGCGATGACGCATGGCGATACATCAACTTATCCGCGCCGCGCTGACGACTTTGGCTTTATTCCGCTGGACAAGACACTTGATGTTGCCGCAGCTGTAGTAACAACTCAGCGCGACTGGGGTAACCGTTCAAACCGTAAGAACGCAAAAACCAAATACACATTGGATCGTGTAGGTAGCGATGTCTTTAAAGCGGAAGTCGAGAAACGTGCTGGTGTTAAGTTTGAGCAAAGCCGTCCATATGAATTCACAGAACGTGGTGACCGTATTGGCTGGGTAGAAGGAATTGATGGTAAATATCATCTAGCGCTTTTCATCGAAAACGGTCGCTTATTAGACTTTCCAGGTAAACCACTTAAGACGGGTGTTGCTGAAATTGCCAAAATCCACAAAGGCGATTTCCGCATGACAGCAAACCAAAACCTAATTGTTGCGGGTGTACCTAAAAACGAAAAAGCGAAGATTGAAAAGATCGCTCGTGAACATGGCTTAATGGACGACGGCGTAAGTGAACAGCGTAAGAACTCAATGGCTTGTGTTGCTTTTCCAACTTGTCCGCTAGCGATGGCAGAAGCTGAACGTTTCCTTCCTCAGTTTGTTACTGATGTGGAGGGGATTCTGGAGAAGCACAACCTACCAGAAAATGACAACATCATTTTGCGTGTAACTGGGTGTCCAAATGGCTGTGGTCGCGCAATGTTGGCTGAAATTGGTCTAGTTGGCAAAGCGCCGGGTCGTTACAACTTGCACCTAGGTGGTAACCGTGCCGGTACTCGAGTACCAAAAATGTATAAAGAGAACATCACGGATAAGCAAATCTTAGAAGAGATTGATCTGCTGGTGGCTCGATGGTCGAAAGAGCGTGAAGAAGGCGAAGCCTTTGGCGATTTCACTATTCGTGCTGGCATTATCCAAGAAGTGCTCGTATCAAAGAGGGACTTTCATGCTTGATTCTGTAGCATCCAAGCTGGAGCTCACAGAGTTACTGACATTAACAAAGACGGAGCAAATCCTCCGTCTTGCTCAAATTAATGTCGAGCTCGAAAAGCTTTCAGCACAAGAGAGAGTAGCGTGGGCTTTAGATAATCTAGAAGGCGAGTTCGCGGTTTCTTCTAGTTTTGGTATTCAAGCCGCGGTTATGCTTCATTTAGTTACTCGCGCCAAAGCGGACATCCCCGTCATTCTAACCGATACTGGTTACCTGTTTGCTGAGACGTACCGATTTATCGATGAGCTGACAGATGCTCTCAACCTAAATTTAAAAGTTTATCGAGCCAAAGAAAGTGCGAATTGGCAAGAAGCTCGATATGGAAAATTATGGGAGCAGGGTGTAGAGGGAATTGAAAAATACAACAAGCTCAATAAAGTTGAGCCGATGCGTCGAGCGTTAAAAGAGCTTAATGTTGGAACGTGGTTCTCTGGATTGCGTCGAGAGCAAAGTAAATCTCGTGCAGGTTTACCGATTCTATCAATTCAGAACGGTGTGTTTAAATTTCTACCAGTAATTGATTGGACTAATAAAGACGTTCATTACTACTTAGAACAACACGGCCTTAAATACCACCCATTATGGGATGAAGGTTACCTTTCAGTTGGTGATACACATACCACTCGTAAATGGGAGCCGGGAATGTCAGAGGAAGAAACTCGATTCTTTGGCTTAAAGCGAGAATGTGGCCTACACGAAGATGATGGCTCTGAACAAGATGGGTCTGGCATATAGCCATAATGCTCTTTAAATAGAGTTTAGGTTAAGTTTAATAAAGATAGCTGCAATAAAGCAGCTTTCTTTATTTATGGTACTTGAAAAATACGTCTCAAAGAACAACTCTGTGGATAAGTTGTGTGAGAGTTTGGGGTAAAGTTGAATAAATAAAGGTTTGATCGAAAACTCATCGTTTAACCATTATTTTTGCAATTTTTGAAAAATAACACTTGCCAATGTGAGCGCGATCTCTATAATGCCTCCTCGTCGACAGGGCAAGGGCTCACAAGGGTTTAAGCGAAGTTGATAAGGCTGAAAAGAAAAACGAAATAATTTGAAGAAAGTGTTTGACACAATAAATTATATCGCTAGAATGGCCGCCTCTTCCGAAGTGATGTCAATCACAAAGAAGAGTTGCTCTTTAACAATATAGACCTATCAATCTGTGTGGGCACTCGTTGATGATAATCCAATTCGATACTTCGGTATCAAATTAGGTTTCAATGATACGAAGTGACCATTGAATCTTCGGATTCAGCACAGTCAATTCAAACATTACTTATGTAATGTTCAGTATTCATTGAG
>NZ_JAWOTC010000048.1:0-38431 GCF_033338675.1 Vibrio sp. Vb1574 | reverse complement strand
ACACAGATTGATAGGTCTATATTGTTAAAGAGCTTGCTTTGCGAGAAGTTTTTCTCTCAAAGCGGAGGTGCATTCTAACGAGATAATTGAGAGTGTCAAACACTTTTTTTCAATTTTATTTTTCGTAGAAGCTTTCACCTCTCCGACCCTGCTGAAGCCTTATCGCGTCTGCCGTGTCGGTGGATGCGCATTATAGGGAACTCAGATCCGTTCGCAACCCTTTTTTGAAAAAAAATGGAAAAAAATGGCTGTTCGATGACTATTTCATCAAAAAAGCAAAAAAGAGGGTAAAAAACCCTCTTTTTCTGCCTTAAAAGCCGTATTTAAATGAATGCGTACGCGTCTGCGAACATACGTTCGCTCTTCGCTTTCTTGTTCTGAGTGAACTGTTCACGTGCTGCGCCAGCCATTTCAAAACGACCTGCAATATAGATATCGTAGTTTTCTAAGCTTTCGAAATCTTCAGCTACAGCTTGTAGCACGTTACCAACTTTACCTTGCCAGTCTGCAGGAGCTTCTTCTACTACTGGCACAAAATGAACATTGGCAAACTTGTCGGCAATCTCGACCAGTTCGTCTTTAGCATAAAGCTGGCAGTTATCGCGCGCCCCCCAATATAAATAGATAGGATTGGTTTTATTCTGCGCTACGCAATGATCCAGAATCGAACGTACGTAACTAAAACCTGTACCACCAGCGATCAATAACAGCGGGCGTTCACTATCTTCTTGAACCCAAGCATCGCCATGTGGCGCATCAATTTCAATCTGACCATCAGTTTCAAGCGCCGCTTGCATTGCTTCGACAACTTCTTGTGCATAAGCGTTGTGTTCCGCCGCACCGATGTGCAGTTCAAGTTCACCTTCATGACGACAAGGACTGCTTGCGATAGAGAAAGGACGTTTGTCTTTTTCACCCATCACCACCATTAGGTACTGACCCGCTTTAAAAGGCACTGGTGATTCTGGATGAAGAAGGATTTGGTAAGTATTACAAGCTAACGGCTGAATAGACTTTACTTTACATTGGATGGTCATGGTGTTCCTCTCGCTTACTCGTCAAAAGTAAGCACTAAATTACTTTCTGTATAGGCTTGGCAAGGGAGTATCCAACCTTGCTGTTGCTCTTTTTCGGTTAGCATAGGTTCGAGGTGATAGCTCACCTCGCCCGTTAGCTTTTTACACATGCACATGGCGCAAGCGCCAACTTGGCAACGGTGTGGGAAGCGAATATTGTTGTTGAGCGCAGCTTCTAACACCGTCTCCCCTTCTTTTACTTGGAATGTAACGTCCATTGGTAGAAGGTGGACTTGATGACTCATAGAATACCTAACTGGTCCCAAATCTCATCGACTTTAGCCACAAGTTTAGGATCTTTTTTGATAGGCGTACCCCACTCGCGCGTGACTTCAGATTCGAACTTGTTGGTCGCATCCAGTCCTAATTTGGATGAACTCTCAGTCTTACCAAGCACTTGAATCGTGTCTCTATCTGGGTCCATTCGAGTTGTCACCGCCCAAATGATGTCATTCCAATCTCGTGCATTAACGTCATCGTCGCACAAAATGATGAATTTGTTATCCGTGTACTGAGCAAAGAAGCCCCATAGATGTTCCATCAATTCTTGGGATTGACCAGCTTGGTCTTTCTTCATAGTCACGACAGCAAATTGGTTGTTTGCTGTAACTGGAAGATAGACGTCAACAATCTCAGGGCGTTGCTGTTTCAACTCATTTAGTTCTGCTTCGGTAATCGCTTTGCTGTCTCGCTCAGTGACCTCGGTTCGCGTCGCCAGCTCGGCATCCCATTTAATGGTCGCATCCAAGCCCATTTTGGAGCCAAGCCCAACCACTGGTGAAGCAAAGTCGAGCGAGTCGATTGGCGTGTTATCTATCATCAAGGTATCACGTACAGGATCCATATGCTCTGACATGGCTTTCACGACATCATTCCAATCTCGTGCGTTTACCGATTCATCGCACACAATAACAAACTTGGTATACATGAATTGACGTAAGAAAGACCACACGCCCATCATTACGCGCTTGGCATGTCCTGGGTACTGCTTCTTCATGGTGACGACGGCCATTCGGTACGAACAACCTTCTGGCGGTAGATAGAAGTCTTCAATCTCTGGGAATTGCTTTTGCAGAATAGGTACAAACACTTCGTTTAATGCCACACCCAATACAGCTGGTTCATCTGGCGGACGACCTGTGTAGGTGCTGTGATAAATAGGGTCTTTACGCATAGTAATGTGCGTAATAGTAAATACGTGGTGCTTTTCTTTTTCGTTATAGTAGCCAGTGTGGTCACCGTAAGGACCTTCATCAGCAAACTCGTTCGGGTCGATATAGCCTTCCATCACGATTTCCGCGCTCGCTGGCACTTCCAAATCGTTGCTGACTGACTTCACGACTTCCGTTTTGCTTCCACGTAGCAAACCTGCAAATGCGTATTCCGATAGCGTATCTGGCACTGGTGTTACTGCGCCAAGAATGGTTGCTGGGTCTGCACCAAACGCGACCGAAACTGGGAAAGGTTTACCTGGGTTGGTTTCCATCCAATCGCGCAGATCAAGCGCACCACCACGATGGGCTAACCAACGCATGATGATTTTGTTCTTGGCAATTTTCTGCTGACGGTAAATGCCTAGGTTCTGACGTTTCTTATTTGGACCTTTGGTTACGGTTAAGCCCCAAGTAAGCAGCGGCGCTACATCTTCTGCCCAGCAGCTCATTACCGGAATTTTATCCAAGTCGACTTCATCACCTTGCCAAACAATGTCTTGGCATGGTGCTTTACGTAAACGCTTAGCCGGCATGTTCAATACTTGTTTGAACACAGGCAGTTTTTCTAAAGCGTCTTTGAAGCCTTTTGGTGGCTCAGGTTCTTTTAAATAAGCCAGCAGCTTACCGACTTCTCTTAATTCTTTAACGTCTTCACGTCCCATGCCGATTGCGACACGCTCTGGTGTACCAAACAGGTTCGTCAAAACAGGTACGTCGTAGCCGATTGGGTTCTCAAACAACAGCGCAGGTCCACCAGCACGCAAGGTGCGGTCGCTGATTTCTGTCATTTCATAAGCGGGATCGACAGGGTGAGTGATGCGTTTAAGTCGACCTTTCTGTTCTAGGTGGTCGATAAATTCGCGTAAATCCTTAAAACTCATAGGCCTTCATGCTGGCTGATTAAACTGTCCGCAGTATAACAAATAGGAGGACGCTAAGATCCTCCTATTTTGTGTGGGTATGTGAGCCAGATTACTTTAATACTTGTTCAATCTGCCGAGTCTTTATCTGATGGTTCGAAGATACTAACTCTTCCAACCAGGTTTGATGCCCTTGTTGAGCAAGCTCTCGAGCAACCATGGTTGCTTCTTCTGATAACGCCATTTTTCTAACTAGAAACTGCTTTACTTGCGGAGATAGAGGGTTAGATTTTGTAAGTAGACTAATAGCTTCTGGCTTGAGTGATGGGTTAACTGTGGCATTCATCAATTGCTGAATGGAAAAAACGTCTCCAACCGCAGCTAAACGCTCAAGTTCGGACTGGCTGTTGTAATCAGCTTTCATCCGCCAGAGTAAGTTGTACACTTCCTCATCCTGACTAACTTGTGCCAACCTGACTATCACGGCCGTCGATGGTAACCAACTGGTCACATTTGCTTTGGTTAACTGGGCCGTTAATGCAGCAAGCGCATTGGGTGATAAGCTGTCTAACTCTCGAATCAAAAGCGCTTCACGCGCTTGAGCTTGTTGAGATGGCCCTGTAAGCCATTGCTTTAAGTTAAGCTCTCTTCGTTCAGCTTGTAAGACAAAGTCCAAGGTACTTTGGTCTTGTTTCCAACGCTTAATCAAGCGACTCGCAATAACGGGAAAGTTAAAAGCGGGTACACTAAATTCATACCCATCACCTCGCTCTAACACTTGATAAGTCGGGGTCATACGGATCTGGGACTCAACAAACAGAGCCATTCGAGGCGTGAGAATCACATCTTGCTTTTCAAGCTTTTCCAATAATTGAAAGCGCACCACCTCTTGTTGAGGCAAAGCAAGTCTATCAAGGGCAAATTTAAGCGAGTCGACTTCATCTCTGACAGCGTAATCAAGCAGTTCAGAGACTTTAGTATGTATTTGAGTATCCTGAAGCCACTGTTCTACTACAGACTCATGCATTTCCTTGGCAGATAATGTCGCAGGTAGAGTGATAAGTGACAAGCTCAGGAGTAATGACGACAACATTCCTTGTTGCATGTTAACCTCCCGATAACATTTCCTTCATTCTGATACTTCTATCGGGAGAAAGCAATAAAAAAGCCACCGATATACGGTGGCTTTTCGCAGAATGACTATTTGAGACTATTGACGACGCATCGCATCGAAGAACTCATCGTTGGTCTTCGTCATCGCTAGCTTGTCGATTAGGAATTCCATTGCGTCGATTTCGCCCATTGGGTGAACGATCTTACGCAGAATCCACATCTTCTGTAGTTCGTCAGTCTTCGTCAGTAGCTCTTCACGACGTGTACCTGAGCGGTTAAAGTCAATCGCAGGGAATACACGCTTCTCAGCAATCTTACGGTTCAAGTGCAGTTCCATGTTACCTGTACCCTTGAACTCTTCGTAGATAACTTCATCCATTTTAGAACCAGTATCTACTAGTGCCGTTGCGATGATAGTTAGGCTGCCGCCTTCTTCTACGTTACGTGCAGCACCGAAGAAACGCTTAGGACGATGTAATGCGTTTGCATCCACACCACCTGTTAGTACTTTACCTGATGAAGGCACTACGGTGTTGTAAGCACGAGCTAGGCGAGTGATAGAGTCAAGCAAGATAACCACGTCTTTCTTATGTTCAACAAGACGTTTTGCCTTCTCGATCACCATTTCCGCTACTTGTACGTGACGAGATGCTGGCTCATCGAAAGTCGACGCAACCACTTCACCTTTAACTAGGCGTTGCATCTCGGTTACTTCTTCTGGACGTTCGTCGATAAGAAGAACCATCAACTCACACTCTGGGTGGTTGTACGCGATGCTTTGCGCGATGTTTTGCAGAAGCATTGTTTTACCCGCTTTAGGCGGAGCAACAATCAGACCACGTTGACCTTTACCGATTGGCGATGCCAAGTCTAAAACACGTGCTGTAATGTCTTCTGTTGAACCGTTACCACGCTCCATAACCATGCGCTCATTCGCATGTAGAGGGGTAAGGTTTTCAAATAGGATCTTGTTACGGGCGTTGTCTGGTTTATCGTCGTTAACGGTATTGACTTTTAGAAGGGCAAAGTAACGTTCACCGTCTTTTGGTGGACGAATTTTGCCAGCGATAGAGTCACCAGTACGTAGGTTAAAGCGACGAATCTGACTTGGTGATACGTAGATATCGTCCGGACCCGCAAGGTATGAACTATCTGCACTGCGTAGGAAACCAAAGCCGTCTTGCAGAATTTCCAGAACCCCATCGCCAAAGATGTCTTCGCCGCCTTTCGCGTGCGCTTTTAAAATCGCGAAGATGATGTCTTGTTTTCTTAAGCGAGCTAGGTTCTCTAATCCTAAGCTTTCGCCCAGTTTTACAAGGTCAGACACAGGTCTGTTCTTCAGTTCGGTAAGGTTCATGGTGGTGGATTCTTGTTTAGTCAAAATAAGATCTGTTTTCTAGTTAAGATGGATTTGGTCTCAGGATCGACCAAGAAGAGAAATTTGTTCAATTAACGCGCGATAAGTTAGCACTAATTAGTATTCTAGTCCAGAGTTAGAAAAACAAAACCGTGCATTGTAACTTTGCACGGTTTTATCTGTAATCACTTGGTGATTATAAGTTTGCGTCTAGGAACTCTTTTAGTTGAGTTTTAGACAGAGCACCTACTTTCGTTGCCGCTACGTTACCATCTTTAAATAGTAATAGCGTTGGAATGCCGCGAATACCAAACTTAGGTGGTGTACCTGCGTTATGGTCGATGTTTAGTTTACCGATAGTGAGTTTGCCTTCGTACTCGTCTGCGATTTCGTCCAAAATAGGAGCGATCATTTTACAAGGACCACACCATTCTGCCCAAAAATCCACTAGAACCGGGCCTGCAGCGTTGATTACATCGTTTTCAAAACCGTCATCAGTTAGCTGCAAAATCTTATCACTCATCTTCCACTCCAATGTGTTTTTCGAAACTGGTTGGATGATAACCAGTAATTAGATGCCCTATTGGAATGTATTTACTTTCGTATTGCAAGCTTTAGCTGATATTCTATAGCCATGAAAAAGACGCATATCACAGAGCAAAAGTTCGCCGATTTGGGCTTAAAGCCCCAAGTTATTGAAGGATTGGACAAAAAAGGGTTCGAATTTTGTACCCCTATCCAAGCCTTGGCGTTGCCGGTCCTGCTCACCGGCCAAGACATCGCAGGCCAGGCCCAAACGGGTACTGGTAAAACGCTCGCGTTTCTTACTGCTACGTTCAACCACCTTCTGACGACTCCGGAACATGAAGGTCGTAAGCCTACACAGCCACGCGCAATTATTATGGCGCCTACACGTGAGCTCGCTATTCAGATTTACAATGATGCAGAATCATTAACTGAAAGCACAGGTCTAAAAACCGCTCTAGCTTACGGTGGTGAAAGCTACGACAAGCAACTTGCGAAACTGCAAGACGGCGTAGATATTCTGATCGGAACAACAGGCCGTATCATCGATTTCTACAAACAGCGCGTATTTAACCTCAACAACATTCAAGCTGTTGTTCTGGACGAAGCCGACCGCATGTTCGATCTTGGCTTTATTAAAGACATTCGCTTCTTGTTCCGTCGTATGCCTGAGCCAAAAGAGCGTTTGAACATGCTGTTCTCAGCAACGCTGTCTTACCGCGTTCAAGAACTGGCATTCGAACACATGAATACTCCTGAGCATGTCGTTGTCGAACCAGAACAAAAAACTGGCCACCGTATCCAGGAAGAGCTTTTCTATCCTTCGAATGAAGACAAAATGGCGCTGCTTCAAACACTAATTGAAGAAGAGTGGCCAGATCGCGCTATCATTTTTGCCAATACCAAGCATAAGTGTGAATCGGTTTGGGGTCATTTGGCTGCCGATGGACACCGTGTAGGCCTTCTTACTGGCGATGTACCGCAGAAGAAGCGTGAGAAGATTCTTGAGCAATTCACCAAAGGTGATGTCGACATCCTAGTTGCAACTGACGTTGCAGCGCGTGGTTTGCATATTCCTCAGGTAACGCACGTTTTCAACTACGACCTTCCTGACGACTGTGAAGATTATGTTCACCGTATTGGCCGTACTGGTCGCGCTGGTGCGAGCGGTCATTCGATCAGTTTTGCTTGTGAAGAGTACGCGGTTAACCTACCAGCAATCGAAGAATACATTGAGCATACAATCCCAGTTTCAGAGTACGATTCGTCGGCACTGATTCAAGATCTACCGGCTCCGATTCGTATGCGTGCACCACGCAACCAACAGCGCCGCACGAATACTGGCGGTACCCGCTCTGGTTCTGGTAACCGTAAGCCGCAGGGACGTCGTCCACGCCAACCGCGTCAATCGGCACCAAAACAATCGTAATAGGAAACTGAGTTCGTTTTATGAGTCAAGCAGGATCATCACCGCTATATGCCGCCATCGACCTCGGGTCGAACAGTTTTCACATGCTCGTTGTGCGTCACATCGATGGCAGCGTTCAAACAATGGCTAAAATTAAGCGCAAAGTTCGTCTAGCAGCGGGCTTAGATGAACATAATTCTCTTAGTATGGAAGCTATGCAGCGAGGATGGGACTGCTTAAGTCTATTTGCGGAACGCTTGCAGGACATTCCTAAACAAAACATTCGCATCGTCGGTACTGCAACATTACGTACCGCGACCAATGTAGATGTGTTTTTAGAAAAGGCTAACCAAATTCTAGGCCAGCCTATCGAAGTGATTACTGGTGAAGAAGAAGCAGCCACTATCTATAAAGGTGTCGCTCACACCTCTGGCGGTAGTGGTCGTCGCCTTGTAGTCGATATCGGTGGAGCAAGTACCGAACTGATTATCGGTGAAGGTTTCGAAGCCAAAGCACTGACCAGCTTAAAAATGGGCTGCGTGACTTGGCTTGAAAACTTCTTTAAAGATCGTCAATTGAATGCTCGTAACTTTGACGCGGCAATTGAAGGGGCGAAACAGACCATCCAGCCGATTTTAGAACGTTATACAGAAATTGGTTGGGATGTGTGTGTTGGTGCATCAGGCACTGTTCAGGCATTGCAAGAGATAATGCTGGCGCAAGGCATGGACGAAGTAATCACTCACTCCAAACTCAAACGTCTACAGAAGCAAGCCATGTTGGCCGACCATTTAGAAGAACTCGATATTGAAGGCTTAACACTTGAGCGTGCATTAGTGTTCCCTAGTGGCCTCTCTATTTTGATTGCCGTTTTTGAATTGCTTGAAATCGATGCTATGACACTCGCTGGCGGCGCACTACGCGAAGGCTTAGTGTATGAGATGGTTGAAGAGCTTCGTCAAGAAGACATTCGTGCCCGCACTATCGCTAGCGTACAAAATCGCTATCAGCTCGATCACCAATACGGCGAACAAGTCGCTACTCTGGCACACACGCTTTTACAGCAAGCTGGAGGCGATGAGTGGATTACAGAGCCTCAGGGCAAGATATTACTCGAGACCGCCGCAAAACTGCATGAAATTGGCTTAACTATCGATTTCAAAAAAGGCGGAGAGCATAGTGCTTACTTGCTACAGAATTTGGATCTGCCTGGTTACACGCGCGCGCAGAAGTTCTTTATTGGTGAAGTGGCTCGTCGCTATCGCGAACAGCTCACTTCTTTACCTGAGCAGCATGCATTATCAGGCTCAAGTGCCAAACGAGTATTAAGACTGTTGCGTCTTGCGGTTCTACTCAGCCATCGTCGCAATCCTGATCTAGAGCCAAATGTGACTCTAACGGTTGAAGGCGACAATCTAACGTTACACATTGATGCGCAATGGCTAGAGAAAAACCCACTGACTGCGGCTGAGCTGGAAATTGAATCCAACCGTCAGACAGACATCGGCTGGCCATTAAATATCGTAGCAAAATAAGCGAATATCACTGCCTTACAATACTAAAGCCCAGGCGTTCGCTTGGGCTTTTCTGCTTCTACTTCCCCTACAAAACGTGCTGCCCAGCAAAAATCTCAGCTTCTCCGCTCTACATCGAAAAACAGCCATGCTTTATTGATAAACACAATTTAGCCAACCAAGATGCACCATCATGAAAACCGTTTTAATGACTGGCTTAACTGGTACCCTCGCCCCAAAAGTCGCTCATCAGTTTCACCTACGCGGCTGGAACATATTGGAGTGGAATCACCACCAAATCTCACCAGATGATCCAGAGCAAAGTGAACAATTTTGGCAGCAACACCACATCAATGCGGTGTGCCATATGGCGATGGGAAGTGAAGAGTGGGCAGCGTGGCTTGGTGAGCAATGCAAACGCCACAATATTCCTTACCTCTTTGTCAGCACAGCAATGGTATTTGATGCCACAAAAAACGGGCCTTATGGCATCTTTGAAGAAAGAAACACCCAAGATGATTACGGCAAATACAAAGTTCGTTGTGAAGATGCAATCTGGCAAGCAAATCCAGATGCGATGGTTGCTCGAATTGGTTGGCAGCTCCATCACCAAGCAGAAGGCAATAACATGTTGGCGCATCTCGACCGCCAATATGAAGAGAACGGCGTTATTACCGCTAGCACGGCTTGGTATCCTGCGACTTCTCATATGGACGATACTGCACTCGCCTTTTTGCAGCTTATTGAGCGGAACGAAGCCGGTTTATATCACCTTGATAGCAACTTAAAAGATAAGTGGAATTTCTACGAACTCGTTTGTGCACTCAAACAGCATTACAACAAACCATGGCAAGTGTTGCCAAGCAATGACTATCACCATGACCAACGTCTAACCGATGAACGAATTGCCTTGCCGCCATTGAGTGAACGTTTCAACAAGCCAGAGCAAATCCAGCAAGCCGGCATCATAGGAATCAACTGGGGACGCACGCACATTCCCCACTATCGAAACAATGGTGTATCGGTCACAACGTTATGCGCCAACCAAATAGAACCGCTTCAGCAAGCGTGCAGTGAAGAAGCAATCCCAAAGGCAGAAACGAACATCAGCGCACTCAAACTACTTGATGTCGTGACCATCGCGACACCTGCGCATACTCATGCAGAGATCATAAAGACGTTAGGTTCAACCAAGCTTATCTGTGAAAAGCCATTGGTGGGATTGAATTCTGACATAACTCACTGGCAGCAACCGAACGCCAACCTATTGGTTAATTACGCCTTTGCTCAGCTTAATACCGCCAAGACGATAGAGAAGTGGCTCACTTCGCAAACCCAACCTTGTGTGGTCAATCTAGTCACCCAAGTTAACCTACCGGGCACCTTCACGCTCAAAGAGTGGTTTCTTGAAACTGCCAGTCACCCTATATCTTGGTTGCTGCACTGCTTTGGAGACTATTATCAATCGACACTGGTTGAGGAAAACGGCCAACTGATCGTTGATCTGCAATGTGGCGACCACCAGCTAAGGTTTGTATTTGAACTAACAGGTGAACCGGGCATCGAGCACAATCTAACGATTCAATCCAACCAGACATTAACCAGCAAAGGCTACTACCGTGTCGGAGAAAAATGGCGTTTCGAGCCCATTCTCGTTAATGGCAACGCGATAAATGATGGAGAGTACAGCGAGTCTGATTGCTGGCAGGACGCCAATCAACGCAGTGTCGGTTTGATGTTGGCGATGTTCAATCAAAGCATCAGCTGGGATAACGGCCTGCAACTTGGCGCCTTCGATGCGCAAAAAGCCATTTTGATTGAGAAGATGCTCTGTTAGCCATTTCACCAGCGAGCTTCCTCTACGTGCCGTACCTTCGATTAAAAGGTCTCACTCGGGACCTTTTTTACTGCTCATTTTTACCTTCGTACAGCTCAGGGAGCTTTTGGACACCCATGATCTAATTGCTCCCCACGCTGTACAAAACCCTCTAAATCCCAGTAAGCAGGTACAAAAAAGCCGCTTGATTTAAGCAAGCGGCTTTCGGGGTTCCCACTGATATTAAGACTGAACGCTTGTCGTCACCTTAAAGTCAGGGTTCACCGCAGTCAGCTTCTTAATTAGGTAATTCAGTAATACGCCGTACATCGGAACGAACAAACCAAGACTGATAATCAGTTTGAAGCCGTAATCCACCAGCGCGATTTCCGTCCAATGCTCAGCCATAAATGGATCTGGGCTTTGGTAGAACGCAATGGCGAAGAAAGCGATGGTATCAAGTGCATTACCGAAAAGCGTTGAACACGTTGGTGCCACCCACCATTGCTTCATTTGACGTAGGCGGTTGAACACATGCACATCCATGATCTGACCAAGTAGGTACGCCATGAAGCTAGCAATCGCGATACGAGCAACGAATAAGTTAAATTCCCCTAGGTGGCCAAAACCTTGGAATTGACCTTCGAAGAACACCACCGATAAGAAGTAAGACACTGCCAAAGCAGGCAACATCACTAAGAAGATGATCTTACGTGCCAACTGAGCACCGAAAATACGCACAGTTAAGTCAGTCGCTAAGAAGATAAATGGGAAAGTGAATGCACCCCAAGTGGTATGGAAACCGAAGATAGTAAACGGTAGCTGAACTAGGTAATTGCTAGATGCAATAATGACTAGGTGGAATAGAACCAGATAGATAAGGGCGTTGCGCTGCTGCGCAGGGGTAAAGTTACTCATGCGATACCTTTTTAGTTTGGTTTGGGGGTGAGGGAACCCAAATCGAGTCACTGAATAAAGTGGCTCTTACCAACAATGTAAAATGAAAAATAAACTGGCTTGGCTCTTTCTGAGCGAAGCGGTGGGCGATTATACATTAACCACTTTTCGCCGCAAGTCGTCTGTTTGACGCAAACGTTTAAGCATAAAAAAGGGTGTTTCATGTGAAACACCCTCTCTAGAAAAATTCTATTTTTAGAAGCCGCGCTGGAACAACCCTGCAAGATAATCCAACTCTTCCCTGCTCTCTTCAATCGCTAACGCTTCAAACCAAATCGCTTCGCTGTAATGCTCTGCTTTCATAAACAGTCGGCAACCTTCAAAGTCAATCAACCAAGAGTGAATGTCCGCATCCCACTGTTTTTCCACCACAGTAGCAGAAAGCAAGCCGACTAAACGCTCACCTAAAGCAGGAAAGCTATCAAGGTCAAAGCTCGGCGCGGTAATGATTAAGCGCCCTTCTTGTGCCATGTAATCCGCTAAGCCAAATTCCTTTTGCATCTTGGTTCCTTATCCGTGGTGAGTAATGTGTTCTTGAATCAAATCGAGGAATGGATCGGCGTACTTCTCTAGTTTGCGCTGACCAACACCGCTGACTGCAAGCATTTCGCCGTAAGACGTTGGCAGAATTTCCGCCATATCAATCAGAGTCGCGTCACTGAAGACCACGTATGGTGGCAAACCATCTTCATCAGCAATCGACTTACGCAGCTTACGTAACTTAGCAAACAGCTTTTTGTCGTAGTTCTTGCTGGTCAGTTTGTCCGATTTCGCCGCACGTGCTGCGGTGTCTAAACGCGGAACCGCTAACTCTAGGGTCACATCGCCACGTAGCAGCGGACGCGCTTCTTCGGTAAGTTGCAGCGTTGAGTTACGCGTGATGTTTTGGAACAGCAGCCCTTTGTGGATTAACTGACGGAAGATACTCACCCAGTAATCGTGGCTGTGGTCGCGCCCTATCGCGTAGGTAGAAATCTTATCGTGGCCGTTTTCACGTACACGAATGTTTTGCATGCCACGTAGCACTTCCACCACGTAGCCCATACCAAAGCTCTGATTCACTCGGTACACACAAGACAACGCCTTACGCGCTTCTTCCGTGGCATCAAAGTGTTTCGGTGGATCTAAGCAAATATCACAGTTGCCACATGGCTTCTCACGATACTCACCAAAGTAATTCAATAGCACCTGACGACGACAAGTCTGCGCCTCAGCAAAGGCACTCATCGCATTCAGTTTGTGGGTTTCCACCTGCTTCTGTGGACCATCGTCTTTCTCATCCAACATACGACGCAGCCAACTGATGTCCGCTGGGTCATACAACATCATCGCTTCCGCAGGCAAACCATCACGCCCTGCACGACCGGTTTCCTGATAGTAGGACTCGATATTGCGCGGGATATCAAAGTGAACCACAAAGCGCACGTTTGGTTTGTTGATGCCCATACCGAATGCCACGGTCGCCACTACGATTTGGATGTCATCACGTTGGAAAGCTTCTTGAACGTAAGCGCGCTCATCGGCATCCATACCTGCGTGATAACCAGCTGCACGAATGTGGTTGTTACACAACTTCTCAGTCACCATCTCAACTTTCTTACGGCTACCACAATAGATGATGCCGCAATTACCTTTTTGAGTTTCAAGATAACGAACGATTTGCGAAACCGGCTTGTGCTTCTCAACTAAGTTGTAGCGAATGTTGGGACGGTCGAAGCTGCCTAGGTAAACCTCTGGATTATTCAGTTGCAGACGCTCAAGAATATCTCGGCGCGTTGCGTCATCTGCGGTCGCCGTCAGCGCCATAAATGGCACATGGAAAAATTGCTGCTTAAGTTGACCAAGCGCGGTGTACTCTGGACGGAAGTCGTGTCCCCACTGGGAAATACAGTGCGCTTCATCGACAGCAATCATCGATAGCGGCAAGTTTTCCAAGCGCTCAATGAAATCACGCATCAATACGCGTTCTGGTGAGACGTACACCAACTTAAGATGACCAGTGTGCATGCGGTTATACACGCTGAGCAGTTCTTCACGAGTCATGGTCGAGTTAATGCATTCAGCCGCTACACCGTTGGCTTTAAGCTGGTCCACTTGGTCTTTCATCAGCGAGATAAGCGGAGAAATCACCAAAGTAATACCAGAGCGAACCAAAGCAGGAATTTGATAACACAGCGACTTACCGCCACCAGTAGGCAGGATAACTAAGCTGTCGCGACCTTCTATCGCGGCGTCAATCACTAATTGCTGACCATCACGGAACTCTTGGTAACCAAACACATCCTCCAACACACGTTGAGGCGTTACAGGCGAATCAGATTGTTCGGCTAACAAGGTCGAGGTCATGAAAAGTCTCAGATTGGGTCTTAAAAAAGAGGTGCTTATGCATACCACTGGCACACAAAGTGAGGGCACATTGTAATGGGGTTTCATGGTGAATAAAACCGCAAATTGTTAGGTGTTTCGCATCACGACTCGTATACTGATTTTCTGCTCTATAAAACACACAATTAGGTGACACTTCATGACACCAGAAGACGAACAACAACGCGCGCGGCAAGGCATCTTGCTAGCGATTGGCGCGTATACCATGTGGGGCATTGCGCCGATGTACTTTAAGTCCATCGCACAAGTATCTCCTTTGGAAATTCTCAGCCACCGAGTGATATGGTCTTTCTTTTTGCTTGCTGCACTCCTCCATTTTGGCCGTCACTGGCGCTCGGCTTACCACATCGCGAAAGACAAAACGAAAATCGCTTACCTGATCGCAAGTTCCATGTTAATTGGCGGCAATTGGTTGATTTTCATTTGGGCGGTAAACTCGAATCATATGCTCGACGCCAGCTTAGGTTATTACATTAATCCACTGATCAACGTCTTACTCGGGATGGTCTTCCTTGGTGAGCGACTGCGTAAATTACAGTGGTTCGCGGTTGTATTGGCAGGTTGTGGCGTACTCGTTCAACTGATTGTATTTGGCTCCGTACCCGTTGTTGCGATGGCGTTAGCAATGAGCTTCGGCTTTTATGGCTTATTAAGAAAGAAAGTCAGTGTCGATGCAAAAACTGGCTTGTTTATTGAGACATTACTTCTACTGCCAGTGGCCGCTGTTTATTTGCTTTTTGTTGCCGATACACCAACCTCAAATATGCTTACGAATCCACTTACGTTAAATAGTTTGTTGATCGCAGCTGGGGTTATAACAACCCTGCCACTGCTGTGCTTTACGGGTGCAGCAACAAGACTCAAATTATCGACTTTGGGCTTTTTCCAATATATAGGCCCAAGCTTAATGTTTTTACTTGCAGTATTGATGTATGGCGAACCCTTTACCATGGATAAAGCGATCACTTTCGTCTTTATTTGGGGAGCACTAGTCGTGTTTAGCTTTGATGGATTACGTAATAACCGTCGCTCACGCCGGATCGTTCAGCCACAGTGATCGTTTTTTACAAGACAAGTTAGAAATTGCCAGATAAGCTTGGTCATAATGTGACCAAGCTTTTTTATTTAATGGAACATATTCAGTACTACGCAACCGACCATGACAACTTGAGTCTAATAGAGGCGAAATACCAGAAATTTGCTTTTCAAAGGCATTACCATCTGGATTTTCATCTCGGCCTGATCACGCATGGTGCGCAGAAGTTCCAATACCAAGGTAACAGCCACCAAGTTGGTCACGGGCAAATTGTGATTATGCCGCCGGATGAGCTGCACGACGGGCAATCTAAGCTCGAGAGTGGCTACGAAGTGAATGTGTTTGCGATCGAACCTCATCTATTGAGCGATCTAGCCGATCTTAAGAAAAACGGTCAAATAATACACTTCAACGAACTGATCATCTCGGATCCCCAGATATTTTCACAACTTAGTAACTTACACGGGCTACTTCGTCGTGAAAACCTCAGCCAACTCACTAAAGATTGCCTTCCTTTTGAAGGATTTAACCAACTTTTTGATCGCTACGGATCGCTTGAGCGACAAAAAGTGGTGCCGCTAGGAAACCAATCGCTTGGGACGTTAAAAGATTATCTAATGGCTAACCTTGACCAAGCGGTGCGTTTGGATTCACTTTCAGAGCTGTGCCAACTGAGCCCAACTCAGTTCCAGCGCCACTTTAAAGCGCAAACCGGCATGACGCCTTATGCGTGGTTCGCACGCCTGCGCCTTGAACAAGGCATGAAGTTACTGCAAGCTGGTCAATGTGGTACCGACGTCGCCCACCAGATCGGTTTCTACGATCAAGCGCATTTCAGCAAAGCGTTTAAACAGACCTACGGCGTTTCCCCTTCTCAAGTGGCTCGTTAATTTCATTTACCGAGAAAGCTGTCAGTTTTTTACAAGCGCCACAGGTGACTTACCACGACAATAGCCGCATTGGTTAAATTTGAGATGTGTTATGAATGAATCCACCATATTGCTGACACTCGCCAGCATTCACTTTATTGCCCTAATGAGTCCAGGTCCGGACTTTGCGCTGGTCGTACAAAATGCGACGCGTCATGGTCGTCAAACTGGCTTGTACATTGCGTTGGGATTGTCCGTCGGTATTTTGCTGCACTCTTTGTTCAGCCTGACAGGTGTGAGTTTTGTCGTCCACCAGCACCCAGTGCTGTATTCCGTGGTACAACTGCTCGGTGGTAGTTACCTGCTCTACTTAGGAATTGGCGCATTGCGTGCCGTGATCTCGATGATCCAAAACCCACAGACGGATCAACCTAAGAAGCAAAATAACCTAGTGATCAGCAATAAGCGTCAAGCGTTTGCTAAAGGGTTTGCGACCAACATTCTTAACCCAAAAGCCCTGGTGTTCTTTGTCAGTTTGATGTCGAGTTTAGTCCCAGCAGGTATGTCGATTACTGGCAAAGGTATTGCACTGGTCATCCTGTTTGGCTTGTCGCTATTCTGGTTCTCTAGCCTTGCATGGATGCTGTCGACACAGCGCTTACAGCGTAAATTGCAACAAGCGGGTATCTACATCGACGGTCTATGCGGCGCGGTATTTACTCTAGTGGGCGGCAGTATTCTATACCAAACTATCAATACTTTTATCGGATAAAGTACTGATTTAAAAGCGTAGCACAATCGACATTTCTAAGATTGCTGACTCGACGTGACTCTCCATAACTGCCAAGCTCAAAGCACAAAACTGGCAACATGGAGAGTCATCATGCATTGGACGTTCAACCGACTCGTGACCACGGGTCTTTTTCTTACTTCCCCACTCGTCTTATCTACCCCAACCTTTGCTAACCAAGCAGCAGATGCGGTTGCGCCGGAGCACAGCACTGGCTTCGAGCAAAAACAACTGGTCAAAGCGAAAGATTATATGGTTACCGCTGCTAACCCAATTGCAACCCAAACTGGTGCGGATGTTATTGCCCAAGGTGGTAATGCTATTGATGCTATGGTTGCCGTGCAGCTGATGCTGGGCTTGGTAGAACCGCAATCATCAGGTATTGGTGGTGGCGCCTTCTTAGTTTATTGGGACAGTGAGAAACAAAAACTGACTACGTATGATGGACGCGAAACCGCACCGC
Organism: Vibrio sp. Vb1574; assembly: GCF_033338675.1. NCBI lineage: Bacteria > Pseudomonadati > Pseudomonadota > Gammaproteobacteria > Vibrionales > Vibrionaceae > Vibrio > Vibrio sp. Vb1574. Next base: position 21,048 of record NZ_JAWOTC010000048.1, on the reverse strand, counting down.
TCGCCGCGACGCCGAAACTCTTTTTAGACGAAAAAGGACAACCCCTACAATTTTACGATGCGGTTGTCGGCGGGCGCTCCGTTGCCACTCCTGGTACAGTGAAACTGCTGTGGGACACGCACCAGAAATACGGCAAGTTGGAATGGAAAAAGATCATCCAACCCGTAATTACCTTGGCTGAACAAGGTTTCGAAGTTAGTCCTCGCCTCGCGAGTCTGATTGAAAAAGATGCCAAGCGCCTATCTCGCTTCCCTGCGACTAAGGCTTACTTCTTCAATCCAGATGGCTCACCAAAAGCCGAAGGCACGTTGTTGAAGAACCCTGAATACGCGCAAACTCTGACGGCAATTGCAGAGCAAGGGGCAAAAGCTTTCTATCAAGGCGATATCGCCACAGACATCATCAAGACAGTACAGAATGCACCGGGCAATCCTGGCGTATTGGCACAACCTGACTTTGATGCGTTCCAAATCAAGCAACGTGAACCGGTTTGTGCGGCTTACCAAAGCTATGACATCTGCGGCATGGGACCACCTAGCTCTGGCGCATTGACGGTTGGACAGATTCTCGCGATCACCGAGCAATACGATCTTAAAGGTTGGGGAGCCGAAAGCGCGAAATCATGGCAAGTGATCGCTGATGCATCGCGCCTTGCATTCGCAGATCGTGGTAAATACATGGCTGACCATGATTATGTGCCAATGCCAACCGAAGGCTTGCTTGATAAAGATTATCTCAAACAACGTGCTGAGCTCATTCAAGTCGGTAAAGCCTTGAGTAAGGCTGAAGCCGGTAATCCTCCTTGGTCGCACGCCATGGACTTAAGCATGGACCAATCGATCGAGTTGCCTTCCACCAGCCATTTCAATATCGTCGATAAGCAAGGCAATGTGGTTTCAATGACAACAACCATCGAGAACGCCTTTGGCTCACGCTTGATGGTGCGTGGCTTCTTGCTCAATAACGAACTGACCGATTTCTCTTTCCGCACGCATCAAGATGGTGTGCCAATCGCGAACCGCTTAGAACCGGGAAAACGCCCACGCTCCTCCATGGCACCGACCATTATGATGAAGGATGACAAACCTTACATGGCAATTGGCTCACCGGGTGGCAGCCGCATTATTGGTTACGTCGCACAAGCCATTATCGCCCACACGCAATGGGATATGGACATCCAGAGCGCGATTAATCAGCCACGATTGCTGAACCGTTTTGGCACCTTAGATATTGAGCAAGGTACCGCCGCAGAGGGCTTACAGCCTGCTCTGGAGAAGATGGGTTTTAAAACCGATGTTCGGGATTTGAACTCTGGTCTGCATGCGATACGCATAACAAAAGACGGTCTTGAAGGCGCTGCGGATCCAAGACGTGAAGGTGCCGCTATCGGGCAGTAAGAGTCTTTCGCTCGACCCCTTGTGCGAGATCTCTCACAAAGGGTTGAGCAAACCTCTCTTTTTTAATGGTAAAACCGTACAGCAAAGATCATAAGCCATTGAATTTAATACTCATGTATCTTTTTTGAACGCTAAGAGAGTTAAAAAATGTGAGATTAGCCCGTTGTTGGAAATCGTTAAACACGTAATATTGAACCTGTCGGAAGGATGCAGACACGGAACAGGAAACACCACGGACTTGGTGAACTTCAGGAAGAAGAAACGGTTATTCAGGATGAATAGTCGGGCATGGATTGCAAAATTGGACATTGAACGGAATCAATAGTGACTAGGATGGTTGCTACTAAGGACGGGAAATGGACACCTCTGGACGAGGCAAGGATTTGAACATCAGGATGATGTCAGGGACACCGCTCAGGGAACAAGTGATGAGAGCTAACGAGGATAGTTAGCAGACCAGGATAAGGTCATTAAGGACACCGCTAGGAAGGCGACGTAAGGATTAAGCTGACGGATTCAGCACACTATCATGGATTAGATGCATGGAGCACTCTTAGTAGCCGGATTGCTGCGAGTAAGACTATAACCCCGATGGGCGCAAGCCCTCGGGGTTTTTCTTTGCCTAAAGTTTTTCTCAGTAGATCTGCTGAAAACAGGCATTCACCCACAACGCCCACCTTTCACTTCAAACGGCATCGTTAAGTCGCGCTTTTGTACTCCATTTATCATTCCATTTTTTACTGCGTTAGCGACACCAAAACTGCACAAACAAAAAGAGCCGCCGAAGCAGCTCTTAAGTTGATGATACCAATCACAGTAAATAAGTGATCAGAAATAGCGTAGGGAAAATGCTTGAGAACAAGGCGCAATTTTTCGATAAGTAGTTATTCTACAATCAAAAATTGCAACGCAGTTATCGAGTATTTTAACAAGCTAGAATGACCAGTTATTTACTACGATTGGTATGAGTTTTGGTCAAACCTTACAGTTTCTCTAGTCGTGCGTAAGCAGTTACCAACCATTTGATGCCTTCACCGTTAAAGGCAATCTGTACACGGCTCTGTGGACCACTGCCTTCGAAGTTGATGATGGTGCCTTCACCAAACTTTGGATGCATCACACGAGAACCTAGCGTAAAGCCGGTTTCATTAAAGCTCTCTTTCACAACAGTTTGGCTAAATCGACCACTGCTTGAAGGACGGCTAACTTGCGCCTTCATTCGTACTTCATCTAAACAAGTTTCTGGCAGTTCACGGATAAAGCGAGACGGTTTATGGTATTTATCCTGACCGTACAAACGACGCATTTCAGCATAAGTGATGTACAGTTTCTGCATTGCACGGGTCATGCCTACGTAACACAGACGGCGTTCTTCTTCTAAGCGCCCTGCTTCTTCTGCCGACATTTGGCTTGGGAACATGCCTTCTTCCACACCGACCATAAACACCAATGGGAACTCTAGACCTTTCGCACTGTGTAATGTCATGAGCTGAACCGCATCTTCAAATTCGTCCGCTTGTCCTTCGCCCGCTTCTAGTGCTGCGTGGGTTAGGAATGCCGTCAGCAGTGACATGTCTTCGGCTTCTTCTGGTTTCTCGAATTGGCGAGTTGCGGTCACCAATTCCTCCAAGTTCTCAATACGTGCCTTAGACTTTTCACCCTTCTCTTGCTCGTACATCGCGAACAAGCCCGAGTATTTAATTACATGGTCAGTTTGGTGATGCAGCGGCATCTCTAAGGTGTCGTCTTCTAGCGCGGTGACAAGCTCGATAAAACGGCTCAGAGCACCAGCAGCGCGACCAGCAAGCACCTTCTCGTCCAACATTGCCACGCTCGCTTCCCACATAGTGCAACCACGGTCACGAGCCGCAAAACGGATGGTTTCAAGCGTCTTATCACCCAAACCACGCGTTGGCGTATTCACCACACGTTCAAACGCCGCATCATCGTTACGGTTGGCAATCAGACGCATGTAGCTCAAGGCATCTTTGATTTCCTGACGTTCGAAGAATCGCATGCCGCCGTAGATACGGTAAGGCAGACCGGCTTGAATTAACGCTTCTTCCAGAACACGCGACTGGGCGTTGTTACGGTAAAGCATCGCAGCGTCATTCAGAGCACCGCCCTTGTCTTGCCACTCTTTGATTTTGTTCACCGCAAAACGGGCTTCATCTAATTCGTTGTAAGCGCTGTAAACCGAGATAGGCTCACCGACCACGCCATCCGTCCACAACTCTTTACCCATACGCTCGGTGTTATTCGCAATCAGGGTGTTAGATGCTTCCAGAATGGTCTTAGTGGAACGGTAGTTTTGCTCAAGACGAATGGTATTCACGCTTGGGAATTCGAGCGTAAACTTCTCAATGTTCTCGACTTTTGCACCACGCCAACCATAAATCGACTGGTCGTCATCACCTACGATCATCACGTGACACTCAGGACCCGCCATCATACGTAGCCAAGCATATTGAATGTTGTTGGTATCTTGGAACTCATCCACCAAGATATGCTTAAAGCGTGCTTGGTAGTGTTCACGGACGAACTTGTTATCACGCAGTAGCTCATGTGCGCGCAGCAAGATTTCCGCAAAATCGACTAAACCAGCACGATCACACGCTTCTTGGTAAGCGGTGTACAACTGTAGATATGTCTTGGTTACTGGATCATGGTACGCATCAATGTGCGACGGGCGCAGACCTTCGTCTTTCTTACCGTTAATCCACCATGCCACTTGGCGTGCCGGCCACTGCTTCTCATCGAGGTTTTGCGCTTTAATCAAACGCTTTAGTAGACGCTGTTGGTCGTCACTGTCAATGATTTGGAAATCTTCCGGTAGCTTCGCATCAAGATAGTGTGCACGCAGAATACGGTGACAAATGCCGTGGAAAGTACCATTCCACATACCGCCTGCACTGCCCATCATTAGCTCTTCGATACGTCCACGCATCTCTGCCGCCGCCTTATTGGTAAAGGTTACCGACATAATTGAAAACGGAGAAGCTTGCTCGACCGACATCAGCCAAGCGATACGGTGAACAAGAACGCGTGTCTTACCACTTCCTGCGCCAGCAAGAACGAGCAAGTTTTCTAGAGGTGCTGCAACGGCTTCACGTTGTTTATCGTTCAAACCGTCGAGTAATAGAGATGGATCCATCATGATGAGAGCTACTGGTTATTTATACATAAAAACCGATTATAACCTAAACAACCGGGTGCTGTTTAGACAAAACTTGATAAAAAAATCGATGTTTTTTTACCCAACACATCAATTAGTTATACCTATTTAACCCTACAAACCCATTTGCTTCAGAAATTTTTCTGAAAGTTTTTTAGCCAGTTTCCTATCTTTTAAGTTAAGCAAGTTGATAACAAAAACGCCAAAACAGGCGATTCATCTTGCCAACTTAAAGTAAAGGAAATCATTCAGAGGAATTTATTATGAAAAAGTCGAATCTAGCTGTTACTGCTGCTGTTACTGGTCTTCTAGCTCTTGGTGGCACAATGCTAACTGCAGCTCCAGCTGTCGCTGCTGAAAAAGAAAAGTGCTATGGCGTTTCTAAAGCAGGTAAAAACGACTGTGCAACAAAAAGCAGCTCATGCGCTGGTACTTCTAAAGAGGATAACCAAAAAGACGCATTCGTAGTCGTACCAAAAGGTCTTTGTGACAAACTCGCTGGCGGTAGCACTTCTTCTTCATAATCTTTTATCGCTAGCTATTGTGAGGATGCGTTGACGCTCAACCAACGCAAAGCCAAGACGCATCCTTCTCTTCCCGCACGATTTGAAAAGGAGTTTCACGTGAAACACCACACCTTCCACGACCTTGTTGGAGTTGGATTAAGAACCCCTCACCTCGATTACTTTAGCCAATCCCAGCCTGAGTTGTCTTGGTTAGAAATCCACAGTGAAAACTATTTCCAACCCAATGCAACAGAGCGCCATCAGCTACAAACGCTTCGCGAGCAATATCAAATTAGCTGCCACGGTATTGGTTTGTCGCTAGGTTCGGTGGAACGTGTTAGTCAAAAGCATCTTGCGCAACTTAAATCACTGATTGACTCAATCGACCCAATTCTTGTTTCTGACCATTTAAGTTGGAGTGAAAACGGCGGTCACTACTTTAATGACCTGCTTCCACTTCCGTATACGGAAGAAGCGCTCAACGTGTTCACTCGTAACGTGAATGAAGTGCAGGAATATTTGCAACGCGAGATCTTGATAGAGAACCCATCTAGTTATGTGAAGTTTCAACATTCGACCATCAGCGAATGGGAGTTTCTTACCGAAGTGCAAAAGCGCACTGACTGTCGTTTATTGCTCGATTTAAACAATGTTTATGTTTCAGCGTTCAACCACGGTTTTGATTGCGACACATACCTAGATGCGATTCCAGCCGACAAAGTGGATGAGATTCACTTGGCAGGTTTTACCATTAAACAACTCGACAAAGGTGAGATATGGATTGATACCCATAGCCGCCCAGTTAGCGATGAAGTTTGGCAGTTGTTTTCACAGTGGACAAAAAAACACGGTCCACGTCATACGTTGATTGAATGGGATTTGGATATCCCCGCGCCAGAAGTCTTGCTCGAAGAAGCGCAGAAAGCATCGCAACTGCTGTTGCAAGGCACACTTCCAAGTGAACAAAGCGAACCAAGGAAGGCATCATGAATCTAGCCACCTTACAAAGCCAGTTTGCTAAAGCCCTGCACTATCAAGCGCTCGGTGAAGACTGCGATATTGCCAGTGATACGTTTACCGCTGATGAACGCATACAAATTTACCGCAATAACTTTATCGTCAGCTTAAGCGAAGTGTTGTCCGCGACCTACCCGATGGTTGAAGCGCTGCTTGGTGAAGAATGCTTTGAACAGATAGCTCGCCAGCATGTTCTTTCTTACCCATTAGAAGAAGGAAATGTGGTGCATTATGGCGAAGGCTTTCAAGACACCATCATGCAGTTTAGTCAGGTGATCGCACAAGCACCTTACAGCCCTGAAGTCGCACGCTTCGAGTGGCATATCGACCTAGCTCGTCAAGCACAGTATGAACAGTCCAATGCAGCAGAATTAAAACCGCTTGCGTTACTTGGCGAAGTGAGTGAAGAGCAACAACCCGCTTTAGTCTTACACCTTAAAAAGGGCTGCCGCAGCTTTGACTCCAACTACGCAGTATTCGATCTATTTAGCGCGATTCAAACTGGGCAATTCGAACAACTTAATATCAACCAATTACAGCAAGGTGTCATATCGATTCAAGCCAATGGAGAAGCCTTGTGTCACGCACTCGATGCCGATGTGTTCCAACTGCTGCAATGTTTAGAGCAGAAGCAGAGTTTGAGCGAAATACCTGAAGTTTTACTCGCTCATCTCAATCGCATCATGGCACTCGATATTGTTGACGGCTTTACATTGCAATCAATCTAAGGAGCACTCTATGACGGATACGGTTAAAAACTTAGTGAATCGGTACGATGATTTAATCAGTGCCTTACAAGCAGGCTTTGTCCCTTTACTACTTCTCTTTTGTCGCTTTTGGGTTGCTTGGGTGTTCTTCAATTCAGGACTAATCAAAATCTCGTCTTGGGATAGCACGTTGTACTTATTTGAGCTGGAATACCAAGTGCCAATACTGCCATGGGAATTGGCGGCTTATTTAGGTACGGCTGCGGAGTTGGTTCTACCGGTGTTCTTGGCACTAGGATTGATTACCCGCCCGATGGCAGCAATTCTGTTTGTGTTCAACATCATCGCAGTGATCTCTTACCCACTGTTGTGGGAGAAAGGTTTTTATGACCACCAACTTTGGGGATTGATGATTCTTATCGTAATCGTATGGGGGCCAGGACCGCTGTCTTTGGACCACATCCTGAAAAAGAAAATGACGAGCTAAAAAAATCCCCGCATCATGCGGGGATTTTTTATTATTTATTCAAGTAAGCCAGTAGCTCTTCTGCTGAGATACCTTGCTGAGCGAGGTCTTTTGCCATCTGCTCGACTTGTTCATCTTTGCGTGACTCAATCACTTGCTGAAATTGGTACACGATATCACGCAAAATTGGCAGAGGTACTTGTTTAGCCGCACTACGAATACGCTCGGAGCTTTGATTACCCAGCTCATTAAGCAACTTGCCAAACATCACCTTTTCTGGTGAATCTTCCATTTGCTCTAGAATACGAGCCATTTCATACGTGGTTAACGACATTACTTTTTGAGTTCCGTTATGGTGTCAGGAAAAGTCTGAGTGACAAATATACACGCCTTACTTACATTGGAAAATACTAAATTACACTGATTTACGCTTTCGCAAAGCTCGAGTGCCAGTTCTTCCCTGCTTTTGTAAACAGAACGACCAACGCAGGTAATAGGACCCACATATGAATTGCAATCAAGGTTTGCGGATCCAGAGATAAGCGTTGCAGCGTACCCACCAACAAACCAGAGCCACTCATTTGGAACAATCCAAGCAGTGCAGCTGCCGTGCCCGCCTTATCACCAAACGGTTCTAACGCTTTCCCTGCCGCTGCACCCAGAATGAATGCAAAACCTACAGAAGACATGAAGATAGGTAGCATGAAAGAAAGCGCGGTATTCTGACCATTCATCACTAGCATGATCACACCAGCGAGACCCAGAGTTGAGATCCCGGTGACCAAGGTGTTGTGAGTTCCAACGCGCTCCATAAACTTAGGCGCCAGCATACATGCCGCAATGTTTATCACCGCATTTACACCAAACCAGAAAGTGAATTCATTCATCGACAGCCCCATCCCCGTCATCAATACCGACGGTGCTGAGGTAACGTAAGCAAGAATAACCGCCATCGCCATCAAGCATAATGACGCATGGAAAACAAAAGATGGTGTGCTAAGCACTGCCCAATACCGACTAAGCTTAAACACGGCTTGCTTTTCTGTTGACGGGTTAGTCTCTTTCATCATGAAAAACATCAATGATCCAGACACCACAGCAAAACCCGCCATAAAGCTAAAGTTAGCACGCCAGTCAAATTGCTGAGTTAACCAGCTACCTAGAATTGGAGCTAAAGCAGGAATGAAACAAATCGCACCGTTAAGGTAGCTGATCATTTTGCCGCTTTTTTCCGGGCCAAAGATATCGCGAACTGTTGCAAAGGCTGCTACCGATGTCGCACACGCACCTAAGCCTTGTAGCAGTCGGGAAACCAACATCCACTCAATATTTTGAGCACTCCACGCCAATAAAGCGCTCATCGCGTAAATGGTGATACCGCCCAATGCAACAGTTCGACGTCCGAGTTTATCTGCTAAGGGACCTGCGAATAGCTGACCAACACCCATAGCAAATAAGAACCAAGTGATCGTGTCTTGTGCTAGCGCATTATCGACCTGAAAAGTGGAAGCAATAAGAGGTAAAGCAGGTAGATAAATATCAATCGCTAAAGGACTGAAAAGAACCAAAAGGGTCAATAACGCCATCTGTTTTTTACTATTAGAAAACTGGCTAGACACACAACACTCCGAATTGGATAAAGAACTTTGGGTAAAGCTTAATCATCTGATGATATGAATGGAAATGATGTATAATCATGAGCATTATTCCTCAGAGGAAATTCACTGTGAACGTCGAAAAACTGGCTCGTATCGATTTAAATCTATTGGTCTGCTTTAAAGTGCTGATTGAAGAGTTAAATGTTACTCGTGCGGCCCACCGATTGTGCTTAAGCCAATCCGCCGTAAGTAAATCACTGGCTAAACTGCGCATTCAATTTGATGACCCGCTTTTCACTCGAAACTCACATGGATTAACACCTACGCCGCGCGCATTGTTTCTTAAACCGAAACTGGATCTGTTGATAAATCAGTTAGAAGTGCTGACTCAACCCGAAGAGTTTTCTCCGCAAAGCAGCGAATACCGTTTTCAAATAGCAGCGGTAGAGAGTGTCTACCCTCTCATTCTACCCCATTTCTTACCGGCGATTTTTCAACAAGCACCTGGCGTGACAATCAGCACACACCCGTGGTCGGATAATACATTTAAAATGCTTCAACGCGGCGAACTGGATTTAGGCCTAACTGGAAAAGATATCGATATAAACGATGCCAAGCTGACTCTTCAACCACCCGATGACATTTGCGAGTTGGAAATTTATCGTGATTACCAAATGTGCATCATTCGCAAAAACCATCCTGCGCTAAAACAACCTTGGAATCTGGAAGCCTATCTCGCCCTACGCCATGTACAAGTACGCTGTGATGGCAACGACCGTTGGTTGCTGGATTATCGCCTTGCAGATATTGGCGCCGACCGCGATATTGCCGTCACCGTGCCCGACTTTAACAGTGCCGCAAGTTTATGTTCATACACCGACTTTATCTTTACTGCGCCAAGTCATTTTGTGCAACTTGCGGCCAAACAGCTTGATTTGGTCGTGCTGCCACTACCGTTAGAATTCCCACCTATGGCTTACACTTTATTCTGGCACCGAGATAGAGAAAACGACCCTGCATTAGGCTGGCTACGTACGATGATCACACAAAAAACCGATCACCTTAGATAAAAACACCGCACTCAATTTGCGCTTAGCGGCTAAAATGAGTAGCTTAACTGTCGTAGTCCTTTTTGGCTCATCTATGGCCTAGTTGTACTCCGACTCTATTGAAGTGATTGCGAACCTCAATGGAATCGTAAACTGCATGAAGCAGATGGAAACAGCTCCCACACCTGAGCATGAAGGAGCGGTAATTTGAAGGAATAACACAGATGCACAACGATACCCAAAGCCGCGTGAATGCAATTCGCGAATGGCTAGCACAACATAATATTGATGCCCTACTTGTCCCACATGAAGACGAGTACTTGGGCGAATACGTACCAGCGCACAACGAGCGTTTACATTGGCTAACTGGCTTTACTGGTTCTGCTGGTGCTGCGGTAATCACCAAAGACAAAGCCGCTATCTTTGTTGATGGTCGCTACACAGTACAAGTAACAAAGCAGGTTCCTGCTGATCTATTCGAATACCGTCACTTGATTGAAGAGCCTGCACTAGATTGGATTAAAGACCATCTTGCAAATGACGCGTCTGTGGCAATCGACCCTCGCATGCACAACTCTGCTTGGCTAGACATGGCACAAGCAAAACTTGCAGGTACCCTTGAGCTTAAGATTCTCGATAGCAACCCAATTGATGAACTGTGGCACGACCGCCCTGCTCCTGTGGTTTCTGATGTTCGCCTAATGGCAACAGAAACAGTTGGACAATCAAGTGAAAGCAAACGCCAAGAAATCGCAGAGCTCGTGAAAAAAGCCGGTGCAGACAGCGCAGTGATCACAGCACTTGATTCTATCTGTTGGTTGCTCAACGTTCGTGGTCTAGATGTCTCACGTCTACCAGTTCTTCTTTCTCACGCGATTCTGCACTCAGACTCAAGCGTGGAATACTTCCTAGATCCTGCTCGCCTACCTGCTGAGTTTGACGCTCATGTTGGTGCCGGCGTGACGGTTCATCACCCAGAAGCATTGCAAGCACGACTAGAAAACCTAACTGGCAAGAATGTACTGGTTGACCCTGCGACAAGTAACGCGTGGTTTAAGCTGGTTCTACAAAACGCTGGCGCATCTGTGGTGAGTAAAGCTGATCCATGCCTAATGCCAAAAGCAGCAAAGAACGCTGTTGAAATCGCAGGCATGAAAGCATGTCATATCCGTGATGGCGTAGCGATGAGTAAGTTCCTTTCTTGGTTAGATGCTGAAGTCGTTGCGGGTAACCTGCATGATGAAGCGACGCTGGCAGACAAACTGGAAGCGTTCCGCAGCGAAGACCCGACACTTATGGATCTTAGCTTCGATACTATCTCGGCAGCAGGTGGCAACGCGGCGATGTGTCACTATAATCACGAGAACCAACCTGAACCTGGCAAGCTAGAACTGAACACACTTTACCTAGTGGATTCAGGCGGTCAGTACCTAGATGGCACGACAGACATCACGCGTACCATCGCGATCGGTCAGCCTTCACAAGAGATGATTAAACAATTCACTCTCGCGCTAAAAGGCCACATCGGTGTTGCACGTGCACGTTTCCCGAAAGGCACACGTGGTTACCAAATCGATACGCTAGCTCGTCAGCACCTGTGGGCGGAGGGCTACGATTACGATCACGGTACTGGTCACGGTGTTGGTCACTTCCTAAGTGTTCATGAAGGTCCAGCAAGCATTTCGAAGAAGCAAATCGACGTGCCTCTAACAGAAGGCATGGTGCTGTCCAACGAGCCAGGTTACTACCGTGCGGATGCGTTTGGTATCCGTATCGAGAACCTAGAGCTTGTTGTTGAAACCCCAACTAACGGTGACTTCCCTGTTCTGTCATTCGAGTCGCTAACACGCTGTCCAATCGACAAGCGCAACATCAATGTTGATATGCTAACTCGTCCAGAGCTTGCTTGGTTGAATGATTACCATCAGAAGGTATGGGATGAGATCAGCCCACTTGTTGAGGGTGATGTGAAAGAGTGGCTTCGTCAAGCAACGCTACCAGTAGCACACAGCTAGAAGCTAGAAGCTAGAAGCTAGAAGCTAGAAAAAAGTAGAGGGTTGATGTTTTGCATCAACCCTCTTTTCTTTACTTATGTTTCACGTGAAACATAACGATGACCAGTGTCTTTATTTGCTGATTAACCAGAATACGCCGAGTGCCAATCTCGCCATACAGGATCAAAGCCTTTGGCTCGAATCATATCTTCCACAGAACCAGCACTTCGCTCATCACTGATCTCAAACTGCTCGAGTTCAACATCATCCATCGCATAACCACCCGGCTGAGTTTTAGATGCAGCAGACATACTGGTGATACCTAACGGTAATGCATTGTCTCTGAACTTTGGTGATTCACGAGTCGATAATGACAACTCCACTTCTGGATTCAACAAGCGATAAGCGCAGATCAACTGCACAAGCTGTTTATCCGTCATGACTGATTTGGGTTGGAGCGCGCCCTTACAAGGACGTAAACGTGGGAAAGAAATTGAGTAACGAGTCTGCCAATATGTGCGCTCAAGATAGTCCAAGTGCGCTGCCACATAAAAACAATCTGTTCGCCACTCTTCCAACCCTATTAAAGCACCAATACCGATCTTATCGATGCCCGCCTTTGCAAGACGATCGGGTGTATCCAATCGGTATTCGAAATCCATCTTATTGCCACGCAAATGGTGCTCGGCGTAAGTCGAAGGGTGATACGTTTCTTGATAGACCATCACCGCATCCAAACCCAATGTCTTGAGCTCAGCGTATTCGTCTTGATCAAGTGGCTGTACTTCCATCGCTAAATAGTTAAAGCGCTTCTTAATCATCGGCACCATTTCGCGGAAGTATTTCATGCCCACTTTGGTTTCGTGTTCGCCAGTCACCAGCAATACGCTATCAAACTTCATGCGCTTGATTGCTTCGACCTCTGCAACCACTTCGTCCCGATTCAAGGTACGACGCTTGATTCTATTCTCCATCGAGAAGCCACAATAAGTACAAGCATTGGCACACAAGTTAGAAAGGTACAATGGAATGTAAAGCGACATGGTATTACCAAAGCGCTTACGAGTTGCCGAATATGACAGCTGCGCCATTTGCTCTAAGTACGCTTCAGCCGCTGGTGAAATTAGCGCTTTAAAGTCTTCCAAATCACGCTTGGGTTTATTCAATGCTCGCTCGACGTCTTTTGCCGTTTTCGCATAGATAGACATCGAAATGTCATCCCAATTAAGCTGCTTAAATTGTTCAACGAAGCTCATGTTTTCCTCGCTTAATAGCTAAACCAATCTAGGACTAAAGCTCATCTAGGAATGACGTCAGTGGACTCGACGCAACCGCATGAGAAACCTTACCTGCAAGTCCGGCTTCATAAGCCATACGCCCCGACTCTACCGCCAACTTAAATGCTTTCGCCATCGCAACGGGATCGCTCGAAGTCGCAATCGCGGTATTAACTAGCACGGCATCCGCGCCCATTTCCATCGCACGCGCGGCATGTGAAGGAGCACCAATACCCGCATCAACAATGACAGGAACATTAGCTTGGTCGATGATGATCTCTAGGAAATCGTGAGAAACTATCCCTTTGTTGGAACCAATCGGAGCACCCAATGGCATGACAGCAGCGCAGCCAACCTCTTCCAATCGTTTACACAGAACCGGGTCAGCATGACAGTAAGGAAGGACAATGAAGCCTTCACGAACCAGCTGTTCAGCGGCTGCAAGTGTCTCAATTGGATCGGGCATCAAGTACTTCGGGTCTGGATGAATTTCCAGTTTTAGCCAGTTAGTACCCAACGCTTCTCGCGCCAGTTGTGCAGCAAACACAGCATCTTTAGCATTCTTTGCACCTGAGGTGTTCGGCAATAAGTTCACGCCCGCTTGTACTAACGGCAGCAAAATATCGTCTTGTTGGTCGTTCACATCCACACGCTTCAACGCCATGGTCGCAAGTTGAGAACCCGATACTTGAATCGCTTCTGCCATTAATCGGCTGTTGGCAAACTTCCCTGTTCCCGTGAACAGTCTTGATTCGAATTGTTTATCACCAATTTTAAGCATCGACTTTACCCCCCTGCGATCGCTTGAAACAAAGAGATGCTATCTCCCTGTGAAAGAACTGTGCTAGCCCACTCACTGCGTGGCACAACATTGTTATTAATTGCAAAAACACAGCCCATTTCAGGCAGCGCAAATTGACTAATGATTTGCTGTAGATTCGACTCACTGGCAACTTGATGTGACTGGTCATTGATGACAATAGTGATCACATCTAAGTCAGCAGCGGTCATTTGTGTTGTTTGTTGTTCTGATAACGTCATTGCTTCCAACTCTCTTAATTCTGCCTATTACTCGTAAGCTAAATCTGAGCACACACTTGGCACTGTTTGTCTTTGCTTATTGCCATGGTTTGCCATTGCAGTTTCAACCCATCAAACAGATGCAACTTGGCAGTCTCGACATGAAACTTTCCCGTCGCCAGTTTTTGAATTGCCGCTATCGCTTGGTAGTTGCCAAGTGTGCCCACCACCGGACCGACGACACCACTCTCACTGCACTTTTGCGTTTGCGGTAATTCGTCGAACGGATACAAACAGCGGTAACAGGCTTTACTCTGCGCTTCTTGTTCACTTGGTGTTTGGTAATCAAAGACTGCGAATTGCCCTTGCCAACCAATTGCTGCCGCCGAGATGAGCGGCGTATTTTGCTCGAAACAAACTCGGTTAATTAGCTGGCGCGTTGGCATGTTATCGGTGCAGTCGAGCACCACATCCGCTAGCATCACCTCAAGCTGCAACTGTGCTTTGTCTAGTCGCTTATTGAGGGCACGAATTTGAACCATAGAATTGAGGTCAGTGAGCTGTTTTACAGTTGCTTCTGTTTTCGCAACTTGAAGGTCTTGTTCACGATAAATGATCTGGCGTTGCAGGTTACTGCTATCAACTTCATCGTTATCGACCACAACCAATTTACCAACACCCGCTGATGCCAAGTACAAACTCGCAGCACTTCCTAACCCACCACAACCGATGATCAGCACATGCGATTTGCTCAAGCGCTCTTGCCCAACTTCGGCAATTTCAGGCAGAGCGACTTGGCGCTGATAGCGAAGGAACTGCTTATCCGTGAGCATGCTCACCTCTCTTGCTATGCGCCAACTCAATATTCTTATCAGTAAACGTTAGCTGTCTTTCCTTCATCAGTTGTGCGAAGAACTCGATGACCGATTGAGGTGATTCTGCCAACGTAATAGCTCGCACAACTGCCAAACTAGAAACACCTGTTTGCCAAACTTGGGCTGCATTAGATTGGTCAATACCACCAATCGCAACCGTCGGAAAGCCAAGCACATTGTCACTAACTGCTTTGTCTTTTGAAGGACGGAAAGCAGCCTCTGTGTTTGTATAAGGAATGCTATCAATCAGCTTTTGATACAGTTCCAAGCGCACTAAACCTTGTGGTTTCGATGGCATTTGTTTTGTGGTGGTTGGGAAAATATGCCCTAGCGCGATGTAGCTAGGATGAATTTGTACGATGCGCAGTAGTTCGTAATAACCATGAGTAGAAAGACCAAGACGAATACCGGCTTTAGTTAGCTGAGCCAAATTCGATTCTTCTATGTCTTCTTGTCCTAGGTGAACGCCATAAGCGCCATGCTTGATTGCCAACTGCCAATAGTCATTGATGAACACTTGTGCTTGATACTGACGACCTAGCTCAATTGCTCGAATGATCTGTTGTTCTAAATCGGCTTGTTGTGGGTTCTTGATTCGCAGTTGAATAGTGTTGATGCCTAGTGGCAGTAGACGCTCAATCCAAGCAACATCATCAACGACTGGATAGAGCCCTAGACTTTGCTTGGTTAGAGTTGGAAAGCTAACGCTTTCGCCTTGTGCAGACCAACCAACTTGAATACCTAGTCGGTTATCCTCCAGTACAGGTGTGGGGAAATCATCAAATTGGTCAGCCCACTGAGTAGATCTTTCCTCGTTAAGGTTGTCATTCAACAGTGTTTCACGTGAAACATTCGCTTGTTGAGTTAGCATTCCTCGAGCAAGTGTTAACGCATCTTCGATAGGAAAATCGAGTACTGTCAGCGTTACTATCCAAGCAAGGTGATGTTCAGGATCGAACATTGCGTTGAATTTGGACTTAACGGAAAGCGCTCTCACTTCGTTGTTAATTGGGTGACGCCAGATATCAAGCTGAAGCACTTTCTCCTTTTCATCGGATACCTGCGTATCAGCAATGCCAATATAAATCGCTTTCGACGGTTGCTTAGCACACGCTTCTACCGATAACGCAGAGCGGTAATAGAGCACAAATGAAGTCTCATGCTCAGAGTCATAACCATCAGTAAGATCTGTCGTTATGCGTGTGGTCTGTTGGTCGCGAACAAGCTGAATAGATTGAGTTGGGCTCACACCCAACTCAATGTCTTCGATGCTAAAACCCTGTTCTTTCGCCAACAACAAACATTGCTGAACTAAACCAGTCAGTTCAATCAATGATGACGGAATAAGGATTTTGCTCATTAGTCACTTACCTCGGCATGTGCTGCTGGGTGGTATAGTTCAGAACCTGTATCTCTAAATTCTTGCGATTTCTGACGCATCCCCTCAAGAGGATCATCCAGCATTTTGATCGATATAGCTTGGTCCGCAGCAACTTGCTCAGTGTCTTTCGCAT
This sequence comes from Vibrio sp. Vb1574, assembly GCF_033338675.1. Classification (NCBI taxonomy): domain Bacteria; kingdom Pseudomonadati; phylum Pseudomonadota; class Gammaproteobacteria; order Vibrionales; family Vibrionaceae; genus Vibrio; species Vibrio sp. Vb1574. The sequence goes on along the minus strand of NZ_JAWOTC010000048.1, from coordinate 4,453 downwards.
ACTCTCGTACCTCTTGCGAGATCTTCATCGAGCAGAACTTTGGTCCACACATCGAACAGAAGTGAGCAACTTTGCCGGACTCTTGAGGCAAGGTTTCATCATGGAAAGCACGAGCAGTATCTGGGTCGAGCGACAAGTTAAATTGGTCTTCCCAGCGGAACTCGAAGCGAGCTTTAGACAGCGCGTTATCACGAACTTGAGCGCCAGGGTGCCCTTTCGCTAAATCAGCGGCGTGTGCAGCAAGCTTGTAAGTGATCATGCCTACTTTCACGTCTTCTTTGTTTGGTAAGCCAAGATGCTCTTTAGGAGTGACGTAGCAAAGCATCGCACAGCCATACCAGCCAATCATGGCAGCGCCAATACCTGAAGTAATATGGTCGTAACCTGGAGCAACGTCTGTCGTCAATGGGCCAAGGGTATAGAAAGGAGCTTCATGGCAGTGCTCTAACTGTTCTTCCATGTTCTCTTTGATCATGTGCATTGGAACATGACCAGGACCTTCGATAATCACCTGTACGTCGTATTCCCACGCTATCTTGGTTAACTCACCAAGGGTACGAAGCTCTGCAAATTGCGCTTCGTCGTTAGCATCGGCCACCGAGCCAGGACGCAGACCATCACCGAGAGAAAGTGCCACATCATACTTAGCACAGATTTCACAGATCTCTAGGAAGTGGGTATATAAGAAGCTTTCTTGGTGATGCGCTAAACACCATTTCGCGATGATAGAACCACCACGAGAGACGATGCCAGTAACGCGTTTTGCAGTCATTGGCACATAACGAAGTAGTAAACCGGCATGGATAGTAAAGTAGTCAACGCCCTGCTCTGCTTGCTCAATCAGGGTATCGCGCATCACTTCCCAGTTAAGGTTTTCCGCAACACCATTCACTTTCTCAAGCGCTTGATACATTGGTACGGTACCGATCGGAACCGGACTGTTACGTAGAATCCACTCGCGAGTTTCGTGGATGTTACGTCCAGTAGAGAGATCCATAACGGTATCGCCACCCCAGCGCGTTGCCCATACTAACTTCTCTACTTCTTCCTCAATCGAAGAAGTGACCGATGAGTTACCGATGTTGGCGTTCACTTTGACCAAAAAGTTACGTCCAATGATCATTGGTTCGGATTCTGGGTGGTTAATATTGGAAGGGATAATAGCGCGACCTTCGGCGACTTCTTTACGCACGAATTCGGCGGTAATATCTTTTGGTAGGTTCGCTCCGAAGTTTTGACCCGGATGCTGTTGATTCAGCACTTCATCGCGATACTTGGCACGCCCCATGTTTTCACGCAGCGCGATGTATTCCATTTCTGGGGTAATAATACCTTTGCGAGCATAGTGCAATTGGGTCACACAATGGCCATCTTTGGCACGTCGAATACGTGGTAGATTACCGTAACGAAGATCGTCTAGTGTTTCGTCTTCTAAGCGTTCTTTGGTGTACACCGAGCTTACTTCATCAAGTAGCTCAGTATCGGCACGCTCTTCAATCCACCCTTCTCTCAGCTTAGGTAAGCCGCTATAGAGGTCTATGGTGTGCTCTGGATCTGTGTATACACCCGAGGTATCGTAAACGCGTACTGGCTCATTAGGTTCGAAAATAGGCGCTTCTTTTGTGCCTCCAATAAGGCTATCAGCGAGTGATATTTCACGCATTGGCACACGAATATCTGGACGTGAACCTTCTACGTAGACTTTGCTTGAATTGGGGTACGGTTGTACCGAGAGTGTATCAATGAACTGTTTTGCTTCCAGTCTCGCTTGTTTGCGACTCGACATAGCATTTTTCCTTGCTTTGTTATACTAGATAAAAAGTAATTGGATAAAAATGCTTGGCGGATAGATGCGACAAGAGGAGTCAAATTAAGGCTAGTTAAAGCTTACGATATTTGCCTGTAAAAACATTCGACTTTTGATAGGTCAACCAGAAAGAACTCCGGTGTGAATATCTTCTCTTGTTCCCTTCGCAGATTCTAATCTGATCAGGTTCAACGGATCCCGAATTAACGGTCTCAGCCTTATGGCACTCCGACAAGTGATATCAGTATATAAAAACGGCTTGGTGAAACCAAGCCGACCTGTTCAATTTTTAACTACTTTGCTAGCTGCGCATCAATAATTGAAAGCCTATCCACGCAGCTGAAATACTTAACACGACATTCAACAATACGTTCAATCCCATCTTAAAGAAAGCGCCCTGCTGCATGAGCAACACATTATCCATCGAGAAGGTGGAAAACGTCGTTAGTGCGCCTAAAAAACCCAAGCCAATCACTTGTCGCCAAGGTTCCGTTGCCAAAAGTTCATTATCGAAAGCTGCTATCAATAAGCCCATCATAAATGAGCCAACAACGTTAACGGTTAACGTACCATATGGAAAACCACGCCCCAATAAAATGACACAAAGTTCAGAAATTAAGTAACGAGAACATGCACCAAATGCACCACCCAATGCAATAAAACCCAAAACGGATAGTTGTCCCATAATTCCCCCAGAAAAGTTAATGGCGACATTGTAATCAAATTTACGGCAATAGTGATTATACAATCTTAGAATTCAGCAAAGTATAGCGCTTAAAACTTATCAAGATTTTAAAAGTTACAGGAGTCACTTTACTTCGATGTAACCCATCAAACCCGTCTTCATATGTTCAATTACATGACAATGGTACATCCAACGCCCTGGGTTATCTGCAACAAATGCCGCTTTCGCACTGCCGTTTTTTCCAAGTAAGACCGTATCGGTATGAAACGGTTCGTCGAGTTTTTTGCCATCTAACTCAAGAACCGTAAATGTGTGTCCATGAAGATGAATAGGATGATGATATTGGGTGACGTTCTTTAGGTTGAAGATATAGGTTTTTCCAATCTCCAATGTTGAAAGCGGCGCTGGAATATTATCTTTGCTCATTCCCTCCCAAGCCCGTTTGTTCATCAGCCAGAATTGGGGGATCGCTTTGCCCGATTGATCAGCAGGAGTGATCGCCCCCTCCCACTCAAACACATAATCGATTTGCTCTGCATTTTTCAAATCGAGATCTGGCACAGGGTTGAGAGGTAATAAAGGCAGTTTCTGGTTGTTCGACAGGTCAGACTCAACAACGTCAAACTCGCACAAAGGGAATGGGAAGCGTCCTTTCATTTGACGCACATAAACACGTGTTCCAGCCTTCGGAGCAATCAATCCGATATCTAACCTCATTCCCGGACCAATTTTTTGCTGAGTGAGCTTATAAGGCGCTTTAACAGGATTACCATCAATAGCAATAACCCAAGCCTCTGCACCTTCAATAGCGATCGGGTAAGTAATGGTATTATCGACATTAGCAATTCTTAATCGCGTAGTGGCATTCTGCTTCAGCGTATAAACAGGTTCATGCACACCATTGACGCTACTCCACTCTCCGGGAGTCCCCATACGAGCGCTCAAGCGCGGCACCATAAGGTTCTTCCACTGACCTAGTTTGTCTAAATGCCAATGCTTGAGGACGACTTCATGCTCTTCATCAAACTGAACCGGCTCTGCCTCTTCAACGACAATTAGCCCGACTAAGCCCATACCAAGCTGCTTCACACTATTCATATGTGGGTGATACCAAAATGTGCCCGCATCTGGTGGTGTAAATTCATAAACGAATGTTTCACCTGGCATGATAGGCTGCTGGCTCAAGAAAGGGACACCATCCATTTCAATAGGGATTCGCAAGCCATGCCAGTGGATTGTAGTCGGCTCTGAAAGCTTGTTAGTAAACCGAATTATAACTTTCTCGCCTTGGCGACAACGAATCACAGGCGCTGGAATCGAACCATTAAATGCGAGTACGTCTGTGTTAAACCCAGGGACCAATTCTGCAGTAGAAGGTTCTGCAGTGATATCGTATATATATTGCCCCTGCTTATTAGTGCTCCTAGATAGAGAACATGCAGGTAGAACGGCAAGCGCGGAGATTGCTAAGGATGATTGAAGAAAGCGTCGACGAGATATATCCATACATAGTTACTCATTAATCCAGATCGGTTGAGTGTAACTAAATATAAATAGTGATTCCCCTTTATTATTAAAATTTCGGGCCACTGATCATTACAGCTAACTGTAGTTTCGTTCGTTCAGTAGATTAAATGCAGCCAAAGTACAGCAGAAAGCCATACTTACGGGATAAGAGTAGAAATAAGCTATAATAATGAGAAGAAACCAGATACAAAAAAGGCTCTGACCTAAGTCAGAGCCTGATATATGGCAGGGGTGGAGAGATTCGAACTCCCAACACGCGGATTTGGAATCCGCTGCTCTGCCAATTGGAGCTACACCCCTATAGAATTTTCATATTCTAGATTTGACAAAACCTCGCATAAGCGAGGTTGTCGATATTAAGTGGCGGAGTGGACGGGACTCGAACCCGCGACCCCCGGCGTGACAGGCCGGTATTCTAACCAACTGAACTACCA
>NZ_JAWOTC010000047.1:0-41978 GCF_033338675.1 Vibrio sp. Vb1574 | reverse complement strand
GCGCTGAGTTCTTTTAGTTGTTGATTTCATAACACTCTCCAATTTTGGGGTGGAAAGTGTCAACCTTATTTAGGACGACACAACTCAGATATTAAAAAAGCGCCATTTGAAGGCGCTTTTTCTATTCTAATCACTATTCCCAAAAGACTCGGGGAATAAAGTTAGTAAGGTGAAATATTCGACAGACATTGGATATGAATCGTGATTTCTTCACGATCATGATACAAATGTTTAGCTTGTAGCTTGAACTTTACCTTATTATCAATGAGGAACTGCTTCAGATTTTCAAGGTCTTGCAGCACTTCGTCATAACGCCCTTTCATTGGCAGCTTAAGGTTAAAGATGGCCTCTTTTGCCCAACCTTTTAACAGCCACTGTCCCATCAGGTGAGCAACACGAGCTGGCTTTTCCACCATGTCACAAACAATCCATGTTACGTTCTTGCGGTCTGGTTCGAACTTAAAACCATCCACCATATGGTGCTTGATCTGGCCAGTTTCCATCAAACTGTCTGCCATCATGCCGTTATCAACGCAGTGAACGAACATTGAGCGCTTCACTAATTGGTACGTCCAACCGCCTGGACATGCACCTAAATCCACACCCCACATACCTGGTGCCAAACGCTCATCCCACTCTTCACGTGGAATAAAGACATGAAATGCTTCTTCCAGTTTAAGTGTTGAACGACTTGGGGCGTCTGCTGGGAATTTAAGGCGAGGGATACCCATGAAGAACTGTGAGTTGTTGTCAGTGTAAGAGTAACCAACGTAACAGTGGCCAGGCTCAACAAAGCAAATGTGCAGTACTGGTTTTTTCGCGTTATCTTTGTTCAGCATTAAGCCTTTGCCACGCAACGCTTGACGCATTGGGACGGTAAACTTACGGCAGAATTTCAGTAGCTCTTTCGCTTCATTTGTATCTGGCGTTTCAATTCTCAAATCACCACAACGAGGGAATGCTTCGATGTCTGCTAGTTCATTCAAAATTGGACTAATGCGGTCATCGCTTGGCAACGATTGAAACTCAGCTGCTACCGCAAACATTTGTCGAGCAAAAATTAAAGACTTAAAGTCTAAACCTCTCGCAAGTTTGTCGGCATCTCCATCTTGGTAACACTCGAAGACAACATAACCTGAGTTTCTCTTCACACGAGGGAAGCCATACACTTCCAACTGTGTCGCTTTGTCCTGAATTTCACCAGCACACTCTTTCTCAAAGCCAGAACGACAATAGAGCATTAGTTGTTTCACTTGGAGACCTCTTTGATATTGAACGCAGCAAAAAAGAACAGACACCAACCAATCATGAACAGCAACCCTCCCACAGGAGTAATTGGCCCAAACCACTTAATGCCCGTCAGCGCCAGCGCGTAAAGACTGCCGCTAAAACAAAAGATGCCGATAATAAAGCAAATCGCCGCAATGAAAAAATACTTTTGTGCTTTTTGTCCCAAATTGAGCAGAAGCAGAATGGCACAAAACACAATCGCCAACGTATGAATAAATTGATACAGAACTCCGGTCTCAAATACACCGAGCAAATAAGGGGCCAGTGTCGCTTTTAGCCCATGAGCAGCAAATGCTCCAAGAGCGACCGAAATCAGCCCAGACAGAGCAGAGAATGAGAGTAACCACTTACTTTTCACTGTACACCTCTTTTATAAACGCCGCTAACTTCTCTATCGCGAGTGCAATGTTACCCACTTCAGTATGACCTGAGATCTTGCGCGGTTTGAAGCTGTGGTCACCATCAGGTAAAAAGCTCACCGTTACTTGTGACGAAAGGACGAAATCATCGAATTCCTCACGCTTACCAAAGGTGTCTCGTTCCCCTTGCAGAATCAGCGTAGGTTTCTCAATGGTTGCTAAGTGCTCGCCTTTGTATTTCTCTGGCTTTCCTGGCGGGTGAAATGGAAACCCTAAACAGGCAATGCCCGCCACCAGCTCATTTTCAGCCAACAAGCTCGACATACGACCGCCCATTGACTTACCACCAATAACCACGGGAGAAGAAGTAAAGTGAGCGATCACTTCGCTGTATGCTTCGAGCAACTTTGGCGCGCGATCGGGCGGACGCTTTTTGCCATCTTCCGAACGTTTCACCATGTAAGGGAAATTAAAACGCACTACACGAATACCTTGCTCCACTAATCCTTTGGCGACCGCTGTCATGAAATCATGCTCCATCCCCGCACCTGCGCCGTGAGCAAAAATAAACAGCGGTCCGTTTTCAGGTCCCTCAGCTATCCAGTGATTCATCCAATACTTCCTCTTGTTCTTTTCTCGCGGTTGCTAACATCCAGTCTCTAAACGTTGCGATTCGGCCCATATCTGCCTGCTGTTCATGACACACCACATAGAATGCATTCTTAGATATCAACACCTCGTCGAATGGTGCAATGAGTCGTCCGGCTTCCATTTCAGGTTTGGCGAGTACGTTGTTACCGAGCGCGACCCCCTGACCGTGCGCAGCAGCCTGTAGCACCATCGTTGAGTGACTAAAAATAGGACCGTGGTTTACGTTGATGCCTTCAATGTTGTAATGACGAGCAAACTGCTTCCAGTCTTTACGCGAAGTATCGTGTAACAAAGTATGTAATTTGAGGTCACTTAAAGATTCTAATGGTTTGTTACCCAAAAGTAATGAAGGTGAACAAAGTGGGATCAAAAACTCTTGGTACAATTTATCTGCTCGCAAACCTGGCCAGTTCCCACGGCCATAGTAGATCGCCACATCAACATCATCAGTCAGTGAGCCTTCATCCATATCTACGGCTTTAATACGTACATCGATATCGGGCTCTTGAGCATTAAAATCGGCCAAACGAGGTACAAGCCATTGGATAGCAAAACTCGGCGGTAGGCTAATCGTCAATGCCCCTTTTTCGCTACGTTCCAACACCTTATCTGTCGCTTCCGCAATCGAGGTGAAAATATCTTTGATATCGAGAAAGTAACTTTGGCCTTCTTCTGTTAACAACAAAGAACGATTACGTCGACGGAAGAGCTTCAATGATAAGAACTCTTCAAGCGCTTTAATCTGGTGACTGACCGCGGCTTGAGTAACAAATAACTCTTCTGCTGCTCGTGTAAAACTGAGATGACGAGCAGCCGCTTCGAAGACTCGAAGCGAATTTAATGGAGGCAATCTGCGAGACATATGGGACCTCTAATAGGATTAGTTTTTTTAATCTGAAACATTATAAAATGTCCGTTGTCGAACAGCCAGATAAATTCTATATTTCACCCCGCAACACGGGCCTGAACGGCTTGATTTCTTTGGAAATCAATTGGCTTCGTTGTTGCGATGTTGTGTTTGCAAACTCGTATTTCGAGTTAGGTAGATTTCTACCATAATGTTTTGTCCACACTCCCTGTGACAAAACATATACTTCCTGTATTTATTTTTGACCTGTCTGTCAAATTTGTTACACCGCCTAAATTAGGCGGTGTTTTTTTATCTATCAAAAATCTCATCCGCATATCTGGCAGCAATATCACTTTATTACTCTTCTTTCGGATTAATTATCGTTATATCAACACAAAGTGTATGGCTTTGCGATGAGCCTCAACATTATGCTAAGTAATGGTTGTCTGTAACGCGATCAAAAACAAAAAAGGCGCAAATTGATGTCTCAATTTGCGCCTTTTAACGTATTTTAACAGTCAGCTATGGACGGTAAACCTTTACGTTGCTGAAGCCTTGCTCTTGCAAGTAAAGCGCTTGCAGACGGCTCATCACACCGCGGTCACAGTAAAGTAGGTATGTCTTAGACTGGTCTAAGTCACCAAACTGTGTACCCAGCTTGTAGAAAGGGATATGTTTCACATCCACACCTTCGATTTCAAGTGGGTTATCGTCTTCCTCTTCAGGACTACGAATATCTAGCACAACCGCGTGCTCTTCTACCGCTTGAACTTGCTCTACTTCTGGTGCGGCTTGCTCAGACTCTTTCGCGATATCACGAATGTCCATCATGCGAGCTTCTTGAACCACTTGCTCAAGGATACTGAAGTCGAATTTCTCTTCTTCAGCTTCTAGCTTGCCTTTCACCGCTTTCACGGTTGGCTTCTTAGAGATAACACCACAGTATTCTGGCATTGTCTTTGCGAAATCTTCTGTGCCGATTTCACGTGCTAGATTGATGATGTCTTCTTTATCCCAGTTGATAAGTGGACGCAGAATCAGCGTGTCAGTTACGTTATCGATGTGGCGTAGATTGGTTAGCGTTTGGCTCGATACTTGACCTAGTGCTTCACCTGTTACCAATGCTTCGATCTTCATCTTCTGAGCGATCATGCCTGCTGCACGCATAAACATACGCTTCAAGATCACGCCCATTTGGCCGTCATCGACTTTCTCTAGGATTTCCGCAACCACAGGCTCGAAATCAACTGAGATAAAACGTACTTTTGCTGAAGAACCGTATTTGTTCCATAGGTAGTGAGAAACCTGCTTAACGCCGATTTCGTGTGCTGGACCACCTAAGTTAAAGAAGCAGTAATGTACTTTTGAACCACGCTTGATATGAAGATAGCTTGAAACACCAGAATCGAAACCACCCGAGATCAGGCTTAACACGTCTTCTTGCGTACCCAGAGGGAAACCACCTAGGCCTTTATGACGAGACAATACTTGGTTTAGCTTGTCGTTCGAGACTTCTACCTTGATCGTCACGTCTGGGTTTCGTAGCTTAACACTAGCGCTTTCAATCGCTTGATTTAAACCACCGCCTACATAACGCTCTAGTTCAATGGAGGTAAAGTCATGCTTGCCACGACGCTTCGCACGTACAACAAAGGTTTTATTTTCGAGTGCAGCACGGTTGAGTTCTAGCACTTGCTCGAAGATATCGTGCAAGTCTTTAAATTCAGTTTGCTTCACTTCCAGTACGTGGTGAATGCCTGGTGTATGAGTCAAAACCTCAAGAACTTCAGCGTGGAATTCGTTACTCTCAGAGGTCACTTCAATGTGATCACGACGGTTAAATACCGCGACAGACTCCGTGCGGCTCTTAATGATGTTACGAATGTTGCACTCTAAAATCTTTGTGAAGCGCTTACGCACAGATTCACTTTTTACAAAAATTTCTGGATGGGGCTTTACAATAAATTTCATAGTCTAATTCGCAGGTTAGTTTCGCAATCAACAAAGAGTGACACTCAACTTCAATACTTCATACGCAGTAAAACCGCGTTTCAGTCACAAAAAGTAGTCTGAGCTCACTTTTAAGGCGCAAGATTATACACCCAAGCGGATTGGAAAAACAAAAAAAGCGAGCAATCTGCTCGCTTTCTTATCTCTTTACTGACTTAAAACTAAAGCCTAGTTATTGAATTACCGGCACTTCTTCACTGTAGAGAGGCTCGCCTTGCATAATGCTGATTTCAACCCGTCGGTTAAGCGCGCGATTTTCATCAGAATCATTCGGTAACAAGGGCTCCGTATCCGCCATACCCCGCACTCTCAAACGTTGATGAGAGAAGCCTCTCACTTTCTCCATCTCTTGCGCGACTGATACTGCACGCTGAGAAGAGAGATCCCAGTTAGAACGATAAAGTTCCGAGTCTAGCGGTCGATTGTCTGTATGGCCAGATACTCGAACAATGCCTGGCACGTCTTTTACTAGCTCTGCAATCTGACGAACTAAAGGACGAAACTTAGGCTGCAAGAAGGCCGAACCTTCTGGGAATGCACCTTTTTCACGCATACGTATAACAATCTGCTGACCGAGGTTTTCAACTTCAATGGCGCCTTGTTCAATCTCTCGCTCTAAGGCTTTCTTGATGCTTTCCATCAAGGTTTCCATCTCTTGCGACATCTCTTTAGATTGCTGTTGCTGCATGTCCGCTTCGGCAGATTCATTGTTTTGAGTTGACGTTTCTGGCGATTGCCCACCCGTTAACTTGCCTTCATCACGTTTTGTGCCACCAGCTCGATCAGACTCCCCTTCATGAAATTCGAGCGTCTGCTGAGTGATGTCCATGGTTTGCTGCATGATGACATCAATCGGAGTTGGCTCCGGCCGACCCGGTCGAAACTCTTGGGCAATAATGCTAGTACCTTTGGGAATGTCTTTCACTTCAAGCTGATTTTGCACACCGAAGGCAAATTTCATTGATCCTGCAATTTGTTTGAACTTCAGTACATCCATCTCAGAAAACGAGAGCAGAAGAACAAAGAAACACATCAGTAGCGACATTAAGTCTGCGAATGTCCCCATCCATAACGGGAGGCCAGGTGGCGGACAATCGCATTTGTTATCTTCATCATCCATCACTACTCTCCAAGTTACTCGTCAATCTCAAGGGCACGTTTACCTTCATTGAGGTAGTTCTTCAAGTAACTATCGATCACTCGTGGGTTTTGGCCATCTTGAATCGCTAATACGCCATCCATGATCAAACGGCGATTTAGCGTTTCTTGGTCACGGCGAAGAGAAAGCTTATCCGCAATAGGGAAAAACACCATATTGGACAGGATCGCACCATACAATGTGGTCAAGAGTGCAACGGCCATTGCTGGTCCAATCGCTTTAGGGTCATCCATGTTTGAAAGCATCGCAACAAGACCAACCAAGGTGCCAATCATTCCCATCGCAGGAGCAACGTCGCCAAAGGCGCGAAATACACCAGTACCTTGCGTATGTCGTTCATCCGTAAGCGCGATGTCTTTTTTGAGTGCCGCTCTCACAACGTCGGCATCATGGCCATCAACCAGTAGATCAATGCCTTTCTGCATGAATGTGTTGTTTATTTCCATCTCTTCAAGAGCAAGAAAACCACCTTTACGCGCCGCATCGGCCATTTCCACAATTTTTGCGATCAGGTCTTCGGGTTCATCCGCTTTAAACATGAAGGCTTTGCCAGCAATCTTTGTCGCACCAAAAAACTGTCCCATTGTGAACTTCATCAACACGACGAATATTGAGCCACCAACGACAATAAGGATCGACGTGACATCGACAAACATGCCGATGCTGCCACCAAGCACCATCGCCATAATGACGAATGCAAAACCACCAATCAAACCTAATAGGGTTGCTAAATCCACAAAGCACTCCTCACGCTATACTCAAATACTGCCATTGGGCGGATTATTACCTGTATCGACAACTCGCGCAGAATTTTTAGAAAAATCTTAGCTAATGGATCACAAATTACACTTAACAACCTCAACCAAAATATGGGGTTTCACCGCTTAGACTCGTTGAACGCTAATTTTGTGACAATTATATAAGGTTAAATTTGACCAAGTTACTAGGCTAAGGTAACTTTCGTGCATCTTACCCGAGGCTTGATTAAGGCAGAAAAAAGATGGCGGTCAAGAAACCAGAAAACATGACCTTTGAAGCAACCATTGAAGAGCTTGATAGCTTGGTTGATCAATTAGAAAATGGCGATCTTGCTCTAGATGATGCCCTGCGTAAGTTTGAACGAGGCATTGCCTTAGCTCGTGCAGGCCAAACTAAATTAAGCGACGCCGAACAGCGCGTGAGCATTCTTCTTAGTGAAGATGATGAAGCACCACTGAGTGACTTCAAACCAGATTCAGAATAACAATCAGTAGTGAGCAATGTGATGCAACAGACATTGACGTCTTTTCAACAAAGAAACAATCAGCAATTGAATTTGTGGCTCGATCAGCTTCCATATCAAGAGCAGCCATTGATTCAAGCAATGAAATACGGCCTTTTGCTAGGTGGGAAACGCGTTCGCCCTTTTCTTGTTTACATCACAGGTCAAATGCTCGGCTGTAAACCTGAAGACTTAGACACCCCCGCCGCTGCTATCGAATGTATACATGCCTACTCACTCATTCATGATGATCTGCCAGCCATGGACGATGATGAACTGCGTCGAGGTCAACCAACTTGTCATATTAAGTTTGATGAAGCAACCGCAATACTGACAGGTGATGCACTACAAACCCTTGCCTTCACTATTATTGCTGATGGTCAATTAAGCCCGGCGGCAGAAGCTCAACGCATCAGCATGATCAAAGCCTTAGCGCATTCCTCTGGTGCCAGCGGCATGTGTGTAGGGCAAGCCTTAGATTTAGGCGCGGAAAATCGCCAAGTTTCTCTTGAAGAAATGGAAGAGATACACCGTAAAAAAACCGGAGCTCTGATTGATTGTGCGGTAAAATTAGGTGCATTAGCTGCTGGTGAGAAAGGTATCGAGGTTCTACCTCACTTGGAGCGCTACTCAAAAGCAATTGGTTTGGCGTTTCAGGTTCAAGACGATATTCTTGATATCATCAGTGACACAGAAACACTGGGTAAGCCTCAAGGTTCCGACCAAGGTCTGAATAAGAGCACTTATCCTTCCCTGCTGGGTTTAGAGGGAGCCATAGAGAAAGCTCACACTCTGTTACAGGAAGCACTTCAAGCATTGGAAGCTATCCCATACAATACTCAGTTACTCGAAGAGTTCGCCCGATATGTCATCGAGCGCAAAAATTAACACTATAAGCGCGCATTTATATGACTCTTGATATTTCAAAGTACCCAACACTGGCGTTAGCAAATACACCGGAAGAATTACGTCTTCTTCCGAAAGAAACATTACCAAATCTGTGTGATGAACTGCGAACGTATCTGCTAAATTCAGTGAGCCAATCTAGCGGACACTTAGCGTCTGGCTTAGGCACCGTAGAGCTAACTGTCGCTCTGCATTATGTTTACAACACCCCTATCGACAAATTGATCTGGGATGTTGGTCATCAGGCTTACCCGCACAAAATCCTCACCGGACGTCGCGATAAAATGCCAACAATTCGCCAAAAGGATGGTCTACACCCTTTCCCTTGGCGTGAAGAAAGTGAATATGACACCTTATCTGTCGGCCACTCTTCGACATCGATTAGTGCAGGTCTTGGCATGGCCATCAGCGCACAAAAAGAAGGTAAAGGTCGCAAAATCGTCAGTGTGATTGGTGATGGCGCAATTACAGCAGGCATGGCATTCGAAGCCATGAACCACGCTGGCGACGTTCATCCTGATATGTTGGTGATTTTGAACGACAACGAAATGTCTATTTCAGAAAACGTCGGCGCCCTGAATAACCACCTTGCAAAAGTACTTTCTGGTAGCTTGTACACTTCTATCCGTGAAGGCGGTAAAAAAGTGTTGTCTGGTGTTCCACCTATTAAAGAGTTGGTTCGCCGTACGGAAGAACACCTAAAAGGCATGGTGGTGCCTGGTACTCTGTTCGAAGAGTTCGGCTTTAATTACATTGGCCCGGTTGATGGGCACGACGTCAATGAACTCGTCAAAACGCTGAAAAATATGCGTGAGCTCAAAGGTCCTCAATTCCTACACATCATGACCAAGAAAGGCAAAGGTTATGAGCCTGCCGAGAAAGATCCTATCGGCTACCATGCAGTGCCGAAGTTCGCACCGGCAAACAATAGCTTACCGAAGAGCAGTGGCGGTAAGCCAACTTACTCAAAGATCTTCGGTGACTTTTTATGTGACATGGCGGCCCAAGATCCTAAGCTAATGGCAATTACGCCAGCAATGCGCGAAGGATCAGGTATGGTGCGTTTCTCAAAAGAGTACCCAGACCAATACTTTGATGTGGCGATTGCTGAGCAGCACGCAGTGACACTGGCAACAGGCATGGCAATTGCGGGCGATCATCCAATCGTTGCTATCTATTCGACTTTCTTGCAACGTGGTTATGACCAATTGATCCACGACATCGCGATCATGGACTTACCAGTGATGTTTGCGATCGACCGCGCAGGTCTCGTTGGCGCAGATGGTCAAACTCACCAAGGTGCGTTCGATCTAAGCTTTATGCGCTGTATTCCGAACATGGTGATCATGGCGCCAAGCGACGAAAACGAGTGCCGACAAATGCTTTACACTGGCCATAAGCATTCTGGCCCGAGTGCGGTTCGATACCCTCGTGGTAGCGGCATGGGCGTAGAAATCGAAACTGAGTTTACGGCGTTAGAAATCGGTAAAGGGCGCATGGTTCGCCAAGGTGAAAAAGTTGCTATTCTGAACTTTGGTACTTTCTTGGGTAACGCGCTAGAAGCGGCAGAATACCTTAACGCCACTGTTGCTGATATGCGCTTTGTGAAGCCGCTCGATGAAGCATTAATTCGTCAATTAGCCACAGATCATGACGTGCTCGTGACGTTAGAAGAAAATGTTATCGCGGGTGGTGCTGGTGCTGGTGTCGTTGAGTTCATGATGAAAGATAAAATCATTAAACCTGTGTTGAACCTAGGTTTACCAGATGAGTTTATTCATCAGGGAACACAAGATGAACTGCATGAAGAGCTTGGTCTCGATGCAAAAGGAATTGAAAAATCCATCTTGGATTATTTAGCAAAATAGAATGTAAAAAGGGATGCTCATAGCATCCCTTTTTTTACGGTCAACGTTTAATTCATCCAGCCCGCATATTTTGCGACTAGAAACAGGGCAACACCGGCCATAACTCCCGCCACGATATCATCAACCATAATACCCAGCCCACCGTGAACTCGCTTATCTAGCCACCCAATTGGCCAAGGTTTTACCATATCGAAAAAACGAAATAAGATGAAGCCAGTGATCAACCACTTCCATTCAGTGAGTGGAATATTCAGTGCAGGTACAATGCTCATCGTAATCCAAAAGCCTGCAAACTCATCCCATACGATTGAACCATGATCATGTACTTTCATGTCTGCAGAGGTCACTTGGCATATTTGAATGCCGATCACACACGAAATCAGAACAACAATGACATACGCCGTAAATGGTAATTGTGCCAACAACAAAAAGAAAGGCACGGCCGCCAGTGTGCCCATTGTTCCAGGGATAAACGGGGATAATCCACTGCCAAAACCCGTCGCCAATAGATGCCACGGGTTCTTTAATGAAATCAGAGAAAGAGGGTTGGTCATATCCTTAAACCTATACTGCTAGTTTGGTTTCAATCGTCATGCCTGTGAGTTGCTCAATAGTAACAGGCTCTTGGCTAGAGCTTAGCTCAGATCATTTAAAGTGGTCGAAGCCACTTAAGTCCCAATCAAGTGGTTGATTGTTATCATGCAGCTCGAAGGTTCCATTTGGTCGGATTTGACCAATACATGTGACCTTACAGCCAGTATGAGATAAAGCGCTTTGTAACGAGCCTCGATTTTGCTCCGGCACGGTAAAACACAACTCGTATTCTTCGCCACTTGCTAAAGCATACTGCTGCGCGCTGATCTTATCATCTAAAAACTGGACTAATTCTGAAGAGATCGGTAGCTGAGAGACATCAATACTCACCCCAACCTGAGATCGCTGTAAAATGTGCTTAATATCAGAGATTAAACCATCTGAAATATCTATCGCCGAAGAGGCTAGGCCAACAAGAGCTTGTCCAGCAAGCACACGCGGAGAACTAAGGTAATGAGCTCGCTCTAGTGCTTCCGCGCCGGCTCTGCTGCGCAGAGAGTCATCTAGAATCACATCCAAGCCAGCTTTTGCATCGCCAAGGTTTCCCGTTACATATACCCAATCCCCAGGCTTTGCGCCGGATCGCGTGAGAGCTTTACCTTCAGGTACAAAACCTTGCACCGTGAGTGTCAGACACAATGGCCCTTTGGTGGTATCACCGCCTATTAACTGAATACCATAGTAATCAGCCAGTTCGAAAAATGCATCACAGAAAGGTGCAAGCCATTCTTCATCTGGCTCGGGCATCGTTAATGCAAAGCTCACCCATGCAGGCGTTGCTCCCATCGCTGCCAAATCACTGATGTTAGAAGCCAATGCTTTGTGTGCGACCCATGCTGGGTTCGCGTCGGCTAAGAAATGCGTTCCAGCTACCAATGTATCCGTGCTAATCGCAATCTGAACATTAGCTGGCGCTTTGACCAAAGCACAATCATCACCAGCGGCTAGATGGACATCTTTACGTTGGCTCTGACGACCGACGAAGTACTTGTCTATCAGATTAAATTCACCAGACATAATTCACTTACTTTTTGATGTAAAAGCTTTTGATACAAAAAAGGTCAGCATGTGCTGACCTTTTCATTGAAGAAATCGTTATTTCTTACGAATGTGAGGTGCTGCTTTATCAAGTACACCATTCACAAACTTGTGGCTATCTTCTGCTGCGAAAACTTTTGCAAGTTCAATCGCTTCATTGATAACAACTTTGTAAGGAACATCTTCGCGACGAGTCATCTCGTACATAGCAAGGCGAAGAAGAGCAAGTTCCATCATATCTAAATCCTGCATAGGACGAGAAATGTATGGACGAATTTTGCTATCTAGCTCAGCGTGGCTAAGTACAACACCGCTTAATAGTTCACGGAAGTAAGCTACGTCTGTCTCTGGAGCAGCAAGCGCTGGCTCAGATGCATGAAGTTCTTCTTCATCGTATTTGTCGCCAGACAAAAACTGTTCTTCAATCTTGGCAACATTCTCTTTAGTAATTTGCCATGAGTAGATCGCCTGTAGAGCGAATTGACGTGCGTTACGACGTGCGGCTGGTTTCACACTGGCCCCCATTAGGAATCAATTTCAGATAGTACATTAATCATTTCAAGTGCGCTTAGTGCAGCCTCTGCACCTTTATTACCAGCCTTGGTTCCTGCGCGTTCAATCGCTTGATCGATCGTATCAACAGTCAAAACACCAAATGCTACTGGAATGCTGAATTCCATAGACACTTGTGCTAGACCTTTGTTCATTTCACTACAAACATAGTCAAAGTGAGGCGTTCCACCGCGAATAACAGACCCTAGAGAAACAATAGCGTCGAATTTGCCAGTTTTAGCAACACGCTGAGCTACTAGAGGTAGTTCTACGGCACCTGGACAACGCACAACCGTGATGTTGTCTTCGCTTACTTGTCCGTGACGCTTTAGTGTATCGATCGCACCAGAAAGTAGGCTTTCGTTAATAAAACTGTTGAAACGAGAAATAACGATAGCAATTTTTGCATTTGGCGCTGGGAAGCCACCCTCGATCACTTTCATAAGCTTTCCTTTAACTCTATTTATAAGTGAAATATGTTCATCAAGTGAGAATCGCCGGATTCTAGCACAAATTTGTGAGCAATATCTAATGGAAATTGAAGGCAAATCACCGGTTCCTAGCCATTGACGAGTTAAGCACGTCAAAGACTAGGAACTTATTGTTCGGTTGTTACTCGCAGACGTACTCAACAACGTTCAGACCAAAACCACCTAACGCGTGGTACTTTTTGTTGGTCGATGACAGAAGGCGCATATCATGTACACCGAGATCCGCAAGAATCTGTGAACCAACGCCAACACGGCGAGACGTGCCTTGTTTTTTAGCAAGCGTTGGGGCTTCACCTTTGTCTTGCGCTTCGAACATCTTCACGCGATGAATAAGTAGATCGGTCGATTCTTCATGGCCAAGAACAACCAGCACACCGCCTTCTTCACCAATGCGTTTCATTGCCTTATCTAGTGTCCAGCTGCGCTCTGCATTACGATCGCTACGTAGTAAGTCGGTAAAAACGTCTTGAAGATGAACGCGAACCAGTGGCGCTTTTTCTTTCAAATCGCCCTTGCACATTGCGTAGTGCACTTGGTTATCAATGGTGTCTTTGTAAGTGACTAACGTGAACTCGCCAAACTCTGTCGGTAGCTTGCACTCTGCCACACGTTCAATCGTTGTCTCAGTGTTATTGCGGTACTCAATTAGGTCGGCAATAGTGCCCAATTTAATACCGTGCTTCTCTGCAAAGATCTCTAGATCTGGGCGACGAGCCATGGTGCCGTCGTCATTTAAGATCTCAACAATCACCGATGCTGGCTCTAAACCAGCAAGACGAGCCAAATCACAGCCAGCTTCAGTGTGACCTGCGCGAGTCAGTACACCGCCGTCTTGAGCTGCGAGAGGGAAGATGTGACCAGGCTGCACCAAATCCGCAGCTTTAGCGTTTGGCGCGACTGCTGCTTGAACGGTACGTGCGCGATCTGCGGCTGAAATACCAGTCGTTACCCCTTCTGCTGCCTCAATCGAAACAGTAAAGTTGGTGGTGTATTGCGCATTATTGTCTTGCACCATTGGTGGCAGACCTAGACTTTCGCAACGATCTTTGGTCATGGTTAAACAAATCAGGCCACGGCCATAGGTTGCCATAAAGTTGATGGCTTCCGGCGTAATATGCTCGGCAGCCATGATCAAGTCACCTTCATTCTCGCGGTCTTCATCATCCATTAGGATGACCATTTTGCCTGCGCGAATATCATCAATAATTTCTTGTGGCGTACTGATTGGCATAGTCTGTTATCCCGTTATTCTAAATTTGTTATTGCGACAGCAATGAAAAATTACGTTGCAGTGAATGCTAGTTAGGTCAATAGTTTGAGCTTTGCATTAAGCAAGTCAATGAATCTCGCGGTGTTCTGTGAGTCTGCTCTTTATCGCATGCCTCACGCAGCCACTCCCAAGACTTATGCAAAACCGTTTTGCTGTAAAAAGTCCATCGTGATACGAGACTCGGCCTTATCTTCTTGTTGTCCTTGCAGTAAACGCTCCATATAACGCGCAAGTACATCAACTTCTAAGTTGACTTTGCGCCCCACTTGAAACTGGTCAATCGTAGTTTCTTCACTCGTATGAGGAACGATCGTCAGCTTAAAAGCATTTTTACGTAAGTCGTTGACGGTTAGGCTAATACCATCAACAGTAATCGAGCCTTTCTCTGCAACGTACTTGCTAATTTCCGCAGGCATTGCAACCCAAAACTCTATCGCACGGCCAACTGAATTGCGTTCGACAATTTCACCAACCCCATCGACATGGCCAGAAACGATATGTCCACCCAATCGCGTTGTTGGCAACATGGCTTTTTCTAGATTCACCTTATCGCCTACTTGGTAATCAGCAAACCCAGTTTTCTTCAAGGTTTCTAATGACAGATCAGCACTGTAATAGTGGCTTCCGAAGTCAACTACCGTTAAGCAAACACCATTGGTCGCAATGCTATCGCCTAACTTAACGTCTGACATATCAAGCGTACCCGTTTCAACCGTGACGGTGATGTCTTCGCCCTTCGGCGTAATCGCAGCTAACTTGCCCACTGCTTCTACTATTCCTGTAAACATACTATTTCTTATCTAATTTCATTACGTTTTATGGTGGCGGTGATGCGAATGTCTACCCCAACCATACGAACGTCTGTAATGTTTAAATCTATGACGTCAGCCATAGCGCTTAACCCTAAAGCACCGATAAGCCCCCGACCATCGCTGCCCATGAGTTTTGGCGCAAGGTAAACAATGAGCTCATCTACAAGATTAGCCTTTATCATCGCACTCGCTAGCGTAGCTCCAGCTTCAACCCATAAGTGATTGATGTGGTGCTCATCCGAGATACGTTTTAATGTCGTTGATAAGTCAATTTGGTCAGCGCTGTCCAATAGAGGGATACAGTCTCCATCAGAGCGAACAATAACTCGTTCTCCATCGGTATGGAACAGCTTGAGCGCATCAGTTAAATGGTTCTGACGGTCTAAGATTACACGTACTGGTTGACGAAGCTCTTCTTGTAAATACTGCGCTTGAACACTATTAGGTAAGTCATCCCAGCGCACATTGAGTGATGCATTATCATCAATCACCGTTTTGCTAGTAGAAAGAATGCCACCACTTATCGCTCGATAACGCTGCACATCTTGGCGGGCCGCTGGGGAGGTGATCCATTGGCTCTGACCATTACTGAGTGCGCTTTGCCCATCCAAACTGGCTGCCATTTTTAATTGAACAAACGGCATGCCTGTACGCATGTACTTTATAAAACCAGGGTTAAGGGCAAGGGCATCTTGCTCTAACAAGCCGATTTGTACTTCAACTCCGGCATCACGCAACATCTGGATGCCGCGACCTGCAACTTTCGGGTTTGGGTCTACCATGGCGCAAACCACACGTGCCACTTTGGCTTTAATCAGCCCTTCGGCACATGGCGGTGTACGGCCGTAATGAGAGCAAGGTTCTAGCGTCACATAAGCGGTTGCACCAACCGCTTTTTCACCCGCCATGCGCATCGCGTGCACTTCGGCATGCGGCTCACCAGCACGATGGTGATAGCCTTCACCGACAATTTCTTCATCACGAACGATGACACACCCTACATTTGGATTAGGGGCGGTGGTATAAATGCCACGTTTCGCTAACTTAATAGCTCGTGACATCATGGCGAAATCTAAATCAGAAAACGCTCTTTCAGGAGTGTGTTGAGTCATGAGCTACTCAGTCTTCTAGGCGGGCAATCTCTTCGCCAAACTCGCGAATATCTTCAAAGCTTCGGTAAACGGAAGCGAAACGAATGTAAGCCACCTTATCGAGCTCTTTGAGCTGGTCCATGACTAAATTACCAATCATTTCACTCGGAACCTCTCGCTCACCCGTCGCACGCAGTTGTGATTTGATCATACTGATCGCTAACTCTATAGAATCGGCACTCACTGGGCGTTTCTCTAAAGCGCGTTGAATACCGCCAACCATTTTATCTTCATCAAATGGTTCACGGTTGCCATTCGATTTGATCACTTTAGGCATCACTAACTCTGCGCTTTCAAACGTAGTGAAACGCTCGCTACACGCCAAGCACTGACGGCGACGTCGAACTTGATGGCCATCAGCCACTAAGCGGGAATCAATAACTTTGGTATCGTTCTCGGAACAAAAAGGACAATGCATATCACCTCCATATCTATACCAAAATAACCTCATGAGCAATCACGGAAACCACGCGTTCATGGTTATACGGACTCTATTAAAGCTATTTGGGTATAACGCTTTCAAACCGAAATAAAAGCTCATGTAGTGTAGCGGAATTGGTATGTTAGACAAAACAAAAAGGGGCGCAAAGGCCCCTTTTTCACTCAATATCTCGTCGAATGTGTTAACTGCGTGCTAAGTAGTTCGCTTTACCAACCCACTTGTAGCTAGTTAGCTCTTCTAAGCCCATCGGACCGCGTGCATGTAGCTTTTGCGTAGATACTGCGACTTCTGCGCCAAGGCCAAATTGCGCACCGTCTGTAAAGCGCGTTGAAGCATTCACATAAACCGCCGCCGAACCGACAGAATTGATGAACAGTTCTGAGTTTTCCAAACTATTGGTCATGATCGCATCTGAGTGGCTCGCGTTATGGACACGCATATGATCAATGGCATCTTTCACATCAGACACAACTTTTACACCAAGAGTGTAGCTCAACCATTCCGTATCAAAGTCACCTTCAACAGCATCGCGAATTTGTGTTGCTTGAGCCATCAGTGCTTTTGCCTTAGGCTCTGTCACGAAGGTCACTTTATCGTTCATGCGCTCTACGATCATTGGTAGGAATTGCGCTGCAATTTTTTCATGCACGAGCAGCGTATCTAATGAGTTACACGCAGATGGACGTTGAACTTTAGAGTTCTCAACCACATTCAGGGATTTCTCTAGATCAGCGGATTCGTCGACAAAGATATGGCTGATACCAAAGCCACCAATAATCACCGGAATCGTGCTGTTTTCTTTACACATTTTGTGTAGGCCAGCACCACCGCGTGGAATGATCATGTCGACGTAATCGTCCAACTTAAGCAATTGAGAAACAAGCTCACGATCTGGTTTTTCAATGTACTGCACAGAAGCGGCTGGAAGGTTCGCCTTTGCGAGCGCAGACTGAATAACCTTCACTAATTCCATATTCGAGAAAAAGGTCTCTTTGCCACCACGTAAAATGCTTGCGTTGCCGGTTTTCAAGCACAACGCTGCGATATCAATGGTTACGTTTGGACGCGCTTCATAAATTACGCCCACGACACCAAGCGGCACGCGACGACGAGACAGTGACATCCCATTTTCCAGTACCTTACTGTCTATTTCGCTGCCTACAGGATCGTTCAAGCTAATGACGTTGCGAACATCATTCGCAATTGCAGTCAATCGTTCTTCATTAAGCAAAAGGCGATCGAGCAGCGCATCGGTTAAACCCGCTTCACAGCCAAGTTCGATGTCTTTAGCGTTTGCCGCCAAAATAGCAGCAGAGTTTGCTTCTAGCTCATCAGCAATGATGGCTAATGCTTGGTTTTTTTGCGCAGTTGACGCTGTCGCTAATTCGAAAGCTGCATCTTTAGCAGCTTTACCCATATTCGTTAAATCCACTTTGCTTCCCTCTAATTCTATTCCTGAATGACGACCAAATCATCGCGGTGAATCACCTCAGAGCCATAATCATGACCCAAAATAGAGATGATATCTTTACTGTGCTTACCCGTAATTTTAGTTAGGTCATCACTTGAGTAGGCGCTGATGCCACGAGCCACCAACTTACCGTGAGCGTTTGTTACACGCGCCACTTCGCCTCGTGCGAAGTCACCACTAACTTTGATGACCCCTTTAGCAAGTAGGCTACTGCCCTTGCCGACCACAGCATTGACTGCACCATCATCAATAATGATGTCGCCCGATGCCGCAGGTCCCGCTAGAATCCAGCGTTTACGGTTCTCTAAGGCTTCAGCGCAAGGTAGGAAGCGCGTGCCCTGAGGTTCAGCACTTAAAGAGTCAAAGATAACATTCGGCGCACTACCAGCAGCAATAATAACCTCTATACCTGCGCGGCGAGCGATGTCTGCGGCTTGCAGCTTCGTTGCCATACCACCAGTACCCAATGTTGTACCGCTTCCACCTGCGATTTTACGCAGCGTATCGTCGATGGTTTTTACTTCCTTGATAAGCTCTGCGTTCGGATCTCTACGAGGGTCAGCAGTAAACAGACCTTTTTGGTCCGTTAAAAGCAAGAGCTTATCTGCACCACATAAAATGCCTACCAAAGCGGAAAGGTTGTCGTTATCGCCAACTTTAATCTCGCTAGTCGCAACGGCATCATTTTCGTTTACGATAGGAACAATATCGTTCGCAACGAGCGCATTAATAGTGTCACGCGCGTTAAGGAATCGCTCACGATCTTCTAAATCGGCACGGGTTAGTAGCATTTGGCCGATCTTGATACCATAAATACCAAACAAAGACTCCCATGTTTGAATCAAGCGACTCTGCCCCACCGCGGCAAGTAACTGCTTACTCGCCATCTCGTTGGGCAATGCGGGGTAACCAAGATGCTCACGGCCTGCTGCAATCGCACCAGACGAAACCATTACGATTGAATGGCCTTGTTTTTTAAGCTCAGCACACTGGCGTGCTAACTCAACCATGTGTGCACGGTCGAGCGCCAAAGTGCCGCCTGTCAGCACACTTGTACCCAGTTTCACAACGACAGTTTGTGGTTGTGAAACAACTGCATTTTGTTGATTCGTTGTCATGATGTCTTCTGAAGTGAAAAACAAATAAAGAGGGATGTTTTAACAATCAAATAGGGAATTAACAAGAGAAAAGGTGCGTTTTCGCACCTTTTTGTTTGGTATTAAATGAAAACAACCAAATTAAGCGAAATCGAAAGACTCCGTGTGATATTCGACTTCTAATTTGAAGTGTTCTTCTAAAGTATCAACCAGCTTTTGATGGAATGTGCTCTGCGTGAGATACACTTCCTCTACCACTTTTTTGGGAAGGGCTTCAGATACCCATTGCCCTTCTTTGTTGTACTTGCCAATATGATATTTAGCAGTAAAGCCTCCCTCGATGGATTCCAAATCCATCCACCAGCCCCAAAATTCACGCTTCTCAGGCGATTTTTTGTCGTCTACACATACAGATAAACAATCAAAATAATAGCGCCCTTCTTGCGATTGTGGTTCGCGCAGGTAAGGCCCTATCGCCTTCAACTTAGACATCAAGCGAAAGTGAGTCGGGCCCTGAGTCGTCTCTGACATATGAATCTCCGTTTTCATAGTTAAAAGTAAACACCCAAGAATGATTATTATTTTTAATTATCATGAGCTTATTTTTTGCTCAGATATATCACTCTTAACTAATTTAGGAGAATTGTCACCCTAATAATTCATCTTCTAGCCACTTTATGGCTAAATCGAGGGATTGCTCATATCCTTTTGTAATTGTTTTGGAACTGATTTTTTTCGCTCTACCATACTGGCTAAATAGAGCAACAAGTTGATTATCACTGTGTGGCGACACTGGATCGCCTTCAAGACTCAAAGCCAAAATAGGCACTTTGGTTTTTCGACTGCTCAGGAAGCCCTGAACCTTCAATGACCACGCCATCATCTGACCAGCCATGCTATTAATATCAACCGCATTTTTCCCCAAACGGGAAGCCAAAAGATCTAAGTACATCTTCGGCATTTTTTGCAACTTCTGAGGGGAAGTAAAAATATCATGTACGGGTGCGCCTAGAGCGACACAAGCTTTGATCTTTTCTTGCTCGACAAAAGAGAGTCTGATCATGGCATTACCACCAAAACGAAACCCAACTAACCCCACTTTGTGATGATCAACCCAAGGTAGCGAGTAAAGCTCATTCAATACCGCTTGATGTAGGCAACTTGAATTCTCGGTCAAGGGCCAATGAGAGCTATGCCCTACCGAAGGCATGTCCACGGTTAACATCGCAATATCTCGCGGTGCAAGACGATTACGGAACAAACGCCACATGTCGGTTTGTAGGGTATCCAAACCAGCGCTCACCATTACCACAGGCAACTGTTTATCCGTTCTTGGTAAATGGAGGTTCGCGATGATTTTGCGATTTTGGTAAGGCACTTCAATTTGCTTGATGGTGTACTTAGTTTTTTCTGCGCCGTCAGAATACGCTTTGTTTGCCAGAACTTGAGCTTGCGATGCCAAGTTGTCATTTTTTAAATGTGGGTAGCCTGCAATACTAAAACACAAAGAAGCAGTGAAGAGTTCATCCGCTGCCTCTTCTCCTTGCATTTCATTTGCTCGCTTCTGATGATCCATACCAAGCTTGATCCACTCAAATGTCCAGTTACCACTGTGATAACCCATTACAGTGTCTAACCAATCATCATTGGTTCGCGAGTGAGAAGATGAAGCAATTTTGGACAGTACGCCTTCCATTTCGATCGGAGACAATCCTTGCCAAGCCCATTGCAAGCGACGCAAATGACGATACCAAGCACGATCACCTTGCGCTTCTCGTTCATCAAGTATTTTTTTACTGGTCGGCATGTACTGGGTAAGCGCGGAGGTTTCTTTTGCTTGCTTATGTTTCACGAACAAAGTTTCGGAAAGATTTTTACTGACGTCTTCAGACATAGGAAGAACCCTAGGCTATTAGCATGATTTAATATCATAATAAAAAAAATGCCCCTATAAAGGGGCATTTCTCAATATTCTTTAACCGCGCTTATTTTTGCTTGCGGTTTACTGGCTCAGCATACTGGATTGACATATCCCAAGGCTGCTCGATCCAAGTGTCTTGAGCAATATCTACAACGTAATCATCCAGCAGCTCTTTGCCTGATGGTTTCGCACACACAGCGATCATTTTCGCTTTTGGATACATCTCACGTAGTTTGCGCGCTGTATCACCACTGTCTACTAGGTCTTCAACGATTAGGTAACCTTCGCCATCACCTTCAGGTGCTTTTAGTACCGTCATATCGCGCTGATGATCATGGTCGTAGCTTGAAATACAGATTGTATCAACGTAACGAATACCCAGTTCACGAGCCAAAATAGCGCCAGGAACCAAACCGCCGCGGCTTACCGCCCAAATTCCTTTCCATTGCTCAGCTGGCATTTGTTTCTCAGCCAGTTCACGGCAGTAAGTCTGCATTGCATCCCAAGTGATAATGAATTTTTTACTCATTGTAATAACCTAATAATTTGAAAATATGCATCCTCAAAATCTAGCGAAGTCACTCAAAAGCGGAATGCTCACTAACTTCTCCAAAATGTTTGGAGACGAGGATTTCAAGCTGCGCAAACGATTATTCTACCGAAACACACCGCTAATACCAACGGTGATATCAAAATTCTCTGCCTATTCCGCAGAAAAACCGTCTTCTGTGAACAACGTAAAAAAAGAAAAAGCCAGCGTGAATAAATCCACACTGGCTTTTTGCTCGAGAAATTAACCGACGAGGTATTTAACGATGAAGATGGCTGACATCACCCATACACTCATCGACACTTCACGGCCCTTACCGCTGAATAACTTGATCGCCGCGTATGCGATAAAGCCTAACGTGATACCTTCTGCAATCGAGAATGTTAGCGGCATAACTAAACAAGTCACAACAACTGGGGACGCTTCAGTTAGGTCACGCCAATCAATGCTTACTAGCCCAGACAGCATCAAGATCGCCACATAGAATAGCGCACCTGACGTTGCATAAGCAGGGATCATACCCGCAAGTGGTGAGAACAATAGAGCAAGTAGGAAGAGTACACCAACAACCACGGCTGTTAGACCAGTACGCCCACCCGCAGCCACACCAGAAACGCTTTCAATATAAGATGTCGTGTTGGAGGTACCAAGTAATGCACCTACTGACGTTGCTGTTGAGTCTGCAAGTAACGCTTTGTTTAAACGAGGGATGTTGCCATTCTCATCAGTTAGACCTGCTTTTTGAGAAACGCCAACGAGCGTACCTGCGGTGTCAAATAAATCGACAAATAGGAAAGCAAATACGACGGAAATCATGCCTACTTCAAACAAACCAGAGAAATCCAGTTGCATGAAAGTTGGCGCAATGCTTGGTGGCGTTGACATAATACCGCCCCACTGCACATCACCAAATAGAAGACCGAGCGCTGTAACGCCAAGAATGGCGATCATCACCGCACCTTTCACACCACGGTGAACCAGTGCAATCGTAAGAAAGAAGCCAATCGCGGCCAATACAGATGGCAATGATGTGATCTCTCCCATAGAAACTAATGTCGCTGGGTTATCAACGACGATACCTGCATTTTTTAATGCGATAAACGCTAAGAAAAGACCAATACCAGCTGAAATACCTGTTCGTAGAGAATGCGGGATCGAGTTAATAATCCACTCACGGATCTTAAATACGCTTAAAAGAATGAACAGAAGGCCAGAAACAAATACAGCCGCTAACGCAACTTGCCACGTATAACCCATTCCCAATACAACAGAGTAAGTGAAAAATGCGTTCAGGCCCATTCCTGGTGCCTGTGCGATTGGGTAATTCGCAACAAATCCCATAATAAAACAGCCGATTGCGGCAGCAAGACAAGTCGCGACAAAAATGGCACCACGGTCCATACCGGTATCCGACAGGATCGCTGGGTTTACAAAAATAATGTAAGCCATAGTTAGGAAGGTCGTAACACCTGCAATGATCTCAGTACGCACATTTGTGCCATTTTCACTGAGTTTAAAAAGCCTCTCGAGCATGATCGAATCCTGTAAAGGTAAAAAAGTAAACGGTTGCGTAATCGATTGGCGGGAATTATAAAGTTATCAAATAGCAAATTCTAGATAGAATCTTCACTCTAATGCGTTTTTTTTCTTTGGATATGAAACACATTCTCTAACCTATCAAAGTAGGCAAAGGAATATATTCTTACAAAACAATAGGTAACCTAGATAACACAGTTCCCTAAAAGAGAATAAAAACTGAGCAATGTACTAAACTTTCAGATGAAAAAGGCCCATTTTTAACATGGTATCTAACAGATTTGGTGGAAAAGTCGATAAAACCGAAGAATGGGGAATAGAAGAAGGCTTTGATGACAATAAGTGAGTCAGGAAGAGAAAATAGAGATAAAAAAACGCCACCCAATTTGGGTGGCGGTGAATCATGTCAGCACTATCACTGAAAAAAAATTCCAATTTATAGGGGTGAACAAACTGTTCGAGTCACATGCGTTGACTTCACTTAGTAGCCAAAGCTTGTTGGGTATACAAAGTTACCGGTGTAAACAGACTTGCTATTCCAGAACATTGTACTTGGTAAACCTTTCATAACTATCACCTTTTAAATCAATTAAACATTCGTTGATTTCTCGGTTCCTTGGAGGCGATAAAACGGACTCATCCTTTGAGCATTTCATTCTTCTCTCAGAAGCTGGTTACAAATATACCACCAAGAAATTTAATTACAAGCATTTTAGTGATTGGAATCACAAAAAATGCACAAATTGACCTTTATCAAAGTTTACGTGTAATTAAATTACAATTTTATGAATTAAAAAATAAAGCCACTTTCAGAATGTATGATAGAGAACACATAGTGCTTGTTATTGTATTCACAAACTGTGACAGTTCTGAGAGAAATCCTTGTGATCGCGACTACTCGTACTCCTTATCTGGTGGTATGCTAACGGCAATTTGAAGGCCAAATCGTCTAGCATTTAATGCTACCTTGACAATATTTTTACGGTATATATTTGGCAAAGCACATCAAAAGGAGTCCTCCGTGTCTGAGTTCCATTCTGAGATCAGTACCTTATCACCTGCTCCACTTTGGCAGTTTTTCGATAAGATTTGTTCTATCCCTCATCCATCGAAACATGAAGAAGCATTAGCACAGTACATTATCAACTGGGCAACAGAGCAAGGCTTTGACGTTCGCCGTGATCCAACCGGTAACGTGTTCATCAAAAAGCCCGCGACACCAGGAATGGAAAATAAGAAGGCTGTTGTACTTCAAGCACACATCGACATGGTGCCGCAGAAAAACGAAGACACTGAACACGACTTCACCAAAGATCCAATCCAGCCTTACATCGATGGCGAATGGGTAACTGCGAAAGGCACGACGCTTGGTGCAGATAACGGTATTGGTATGGCTTCTTGCCTTGCTGTATTGGCATCTAAAGATATTAAGCACGGTCCACTCGAAGTTCTGCTGACGATTGATGAAGAAGCAGGCATGACTGGCGCATTTGGCCTTGAAGCTGGTTGGTTAGAGGGTGAGATTCTTCTAAATACAGACTCTGAGCAAGAAGGCGAAGTCTACATGGGTTGTGCAGGTGGCGTTGATGGCACCATGACTTTCGATATTTCTCGAGAATCAACGCCTGCAGGTTTTGTAACACGCCAACTGACGCTGAAAGGCCTAAAAGGTGGTCACTCAGGTTGTGACATTCACACAGGTCGCGGTAATGCCAACAAATTACTTGGTCGTTTCCTTGCCGGTCATGCTCAAGAGCTTGATTTACGTTTAGTCGAATTCCGTGGTGGTAGCTTACGTAATGCAATCCCTCGCGAAGCGTTTGTTACTGTCGCGCTTCCTGTCGAAAACCAAGACAAACTTGCTGAGCTGTTCAACCACTACACTGAGCTGCTTAAAACTGAATTGGGTAAAATCGAAACAGGTATCGTAACCTTTAATGAAGCGATCACGACTGACGCGCAAGTATTTTCAATCGCCGATCAGCAACGATTCATTGCGGCACTTAACGCTTGTCCAAACGGCGTAATCCGTATGAGTGATGAGGTGGAAGGCGTTGTTGAAACCTCTCTAAACGTTGGTGTGATCAGCACAGAAGAAAATAAAGTCACCGTGCTTTGCTTGATTCGTTCTCTCATTGACTCTGGCCGTAGCCAAGTGGAAAGCATGCTGCGCTCGATTACTGAGCTAGCAGGCGCACAAATTCAGTTCTCAGGCGCTTACCCTGGCTGGAAGCCAGATGCAGATTCCGAGATCATGGCAATTTTCCGTGATATGTATGAAGGCATTTACGGTCATAAGCCGAACATCATGGTCATCCATGCTGGTCTTGAGTGTGGCCTATTTAAAGAACCATACCCACACATGGATATGGTTTCTTTCGGTCCAACAATAAAATTCCCTCACTCTCCAGATGAGAAAGTGAAGATTGATACTGTTCAGTTGTACTGGGATCAGATGGTCGCGCTTTTAGAAGCGATTCCAGAGAAAGCATAATTCAATCACGAAAAATGACAAAGGGTGCCATACGGCACCCTTTTTTTGGTTTAGTTGAACCCAACTACACACGGTTTTGCGCGTAAGCGGCTAATTCATCCATTGAGGTTTGTGCAGCAACTTCACCATCAATGTAGTAAGTAACAAACTCACCATCGCGTACACCCATGAGTGTCGCCTTTTCACCGTTACTGTAAGTAATATCCATTTGAACAGTGTTCTCATCGATTTGCTGCATTCGCCCCTGCTCAATGACACGGTTATCCGCTAATGGTGCGATTGGTGCCGTCGTTAACGACTTATCTAACTGGTGATTGACATCAATGTAAGTATCTACCTTTGTATCGAAGATATGTGGCTTACCATTTAACGGGTTCTTACCCGTCCAAAATTCTAGAGAGTTAAACACGATATAATCCGCTGCGATCGCGACACCATAAACAGGCGCTAAAAGCATATTTAGACCACCTCGAGCGTAACGGTTGTCAACAGCTTTCAAGTTAAACCCCATGACATAACCTGTCACGGCATTACTACCTACGCAACCTGAAAGTGAAACTGCTACCGCAGTCAATGCACCAATTTTAGCAATTGCCTTTTTCATCAAAACCTCTAGTTAGAAAGTGTGAAACCTCAAATTCGGCGCGGATATTATCGGATAAAAAGTAGGGTTAAAAGTCCGTTTTTTTGTCCTCCATGAACAGTATTATTTTTAATACAGTCACATTTTTTAAGGCTATTATTGCGCACTCTTCTCTATGTCTTGTTATGTATTAAACTGATAGAAAAGATCATATTGAAAACAAAAACTTCACACATACCAAAATTTCACGCATGACGATTAAAGTAATTTGTCGTGTCCTTAATGAGAATGATTAGTGCGATTTTGCAGCAATTGTTACATTGCTGATGACGCATTTGACAGAGATGGTTTATGGCCAGAAGTAAAAAAAGCAAAGTGTTTGAGCTCTTAGGACATCAAATACAACCAGGACAACGATTAGAGATCGAATTTGAAGCAGCGAAGCTATATACACATTCGCCTTTATCTATTCCTGTGGAAATCATCCATGGGAAACAAGAAGGACCAGTGTTAATGGTGAATGCTGCTATCCATGGTGATGAGCTTAATGGCGTAGAAATCGTTCGTCAGATCATTAACCAACTGGATCCACAAAAACTGAAAGGCACTGTCATTGCAGTACCTATCGTTAACGTTTTTGGCTTCATCCATAAATCTCGTTACTTGCCCGACCGACGAGATCTCAACCGTTGCTTTCCTGGCAGTGAAAAAGGCGCACTTGCATCTCGTATGGCACACGGGTTCTTTAACAACATTGCCAAGCGTTGTGACTACATTTTGGATCTACACACAGGGGCAATTCATCGCACGAACTTGCCACAGATTCGCGCAAACTTAAGCAACCCAGAAACTCTACGTATTGCTCAAGCATTTTCGACGCCAGTGATTGTTGATTCAGCATTGCGTGATGGCTCTTTACGCAGTGAAGCAGAAAAATGCGATATTCCAGTGCTCACCTACGAAGCTGGCGAAGCATTGCGTTTTGATCCACTTTCGATAAGCGCTGGTGTACTCGGGGTTCGGCGCGTAATGCAAGCCATTGGTATGTTGCGTGCGAGCAGGAAAAAGCTGCCTGAGCCTATCATAGCGAAGTCCACCAGCTGGGTTCGCGCGTCAGGTAACGGCATTTTGCGTACTGTCGTTAATCTGGGAGACAAAGTAGAACAGGGGGAATCGCTCGCTTACATTAGCTCTCCTCTTGGTCATGATGAGATAGAACTAAAAGCCCCGAAGCGTGGTTTGGTTATCGGTCAACAAACATTACCATTGGTGAACGAAGGCGATGCAATTTTCCACCTTGCCTATTTTAACCAAGGTGATAATGCTTTAGAGCAAGCAGTCGAAAGCTATATTGAAGGCCTCACTGAATTCGATGCCGAGCCGCTGACAACCGGACAGATACCGTTAGAAACTCAGTAATTCCTATCAAGTAGGCGCCTGATTAGCTCAAAAGGAGCAACAGTGCTCGCACTATCTTGTTTAAAGCCAATAAGCTCAGCGTCCATGATGCTGGGCTTTTTGTTTTATGTACGCTAACGATACTTATCGTAGTTTCCACGAATGGATAAAAAACTTTACAATCCATCGCAAAAACACATTTGATAATTAATCTCATTATCATTTATTAATCGTAATAATGTTCTTATAATCCGAGCTTCATAAAAACACTATAAATCATCAATATGAAACGATTAATAAGTCATCCATTCAAAGTAAATCTCATTTCACTGGCTTTGCTCTTCCCTCTTTATTCATATGCTGAGACAACGCCAAATGAAGAGCTTGAAGTCATAGGCGTTCGTTATGCCAAACCTATTACCATTGCTGAGCCTGCGCAAACCACCATTAATTGGTCAGAGATTGAAGAGCAACAGTACTCTAATTTTGCCTCAATGATCGATGCCGTTCCCGGTGCATCAATAGATGGTGGCGGTCGTTCTGGTGGCGAACGTATTAACATTCGTGGTTTTGATGATCCAAGCGATATCGCCGTCTTTGTCGATGGCGCTCCAATTGGCTTTCAACAATACCGCTACGGTACCTTCTTTTTTGATCCGTTCTTAATTGGCGAAGCAGAAATTATCAAGGGCGCGCACGACTATCGAGCACTCAACGGGAAGTTTGGTGGCTCCATTCGCATTAAAACCAAAAGTGTCGATGATCTCCTTTACGGCGACAGAAACTTTGGTGCTCGCATCTCAAGTGCATACAACACTAACGGTGATGAGAACGCCTACACGCTAACACTCTATGGTAAAAACGATACTGGTTTTTATTTTCTAGCGAATGGCTCGGTAAAAGATTCTGATGACATTAAAGTCGGAGGTGGTGAAACGCTGGATTACTCAGGTTATGAGCAAGAAAACATGCTCGTAAAGGTCGGTTATGAAAACAACGATCACGAGTTTGAAATTAGCCACACTCGCTACAAAGATGAAGGTCGTAAACCTTGGGCTAACCGCCGCGGAAAAATGCCTAACATCACCGAATACAATATCAAGAAATACGGCTCATTAGAAAAAGCCCAATACGCTTACACCGTCGATAACAAATACACGGACAACACCACAACCATCTCTTACCACTACATGCCGACTAACCCGTATATTGATTTCAATATCAAAATGGCACGTTCCAAAAACGATCGTCATTGGGTTCGCCCTGACGTAGCATTCGAGAAAATGTTCGTTTCTGTTGGCAGCTACGGTCATGAGTCATGGCTGAGTTACGAGCGTGATTACGTTGATGTGTTTAACCAAGCGCAATTCGGAGACCACACTCTAGTCACTGGGCTTCAATATCAAAAAACCGATAGAGACTCGTTAGTATTCAACGCATCATACGACAGTAATGAAGCGAAAAACTACGGTTGGTACACCCCTTACTACGAACCATCTGGCACGCAGTCAATTTATGCCGCTTACATTGCTGATCACTATCAAGCAACAGACCGCCTAACAATCACACCTTCTCTGCGTTACGAATACATCAAGAGTGAAGGAAAAGGGAACGCAGCGCCGGATTATAATGATCCAGCTGCCGGACATGACTATGGTGAAACGACGCATAAAGGCTTTAGCCCACGTTTGGATATCGACTTTGATGCGAGCAATAATACGCGTTTAAACGCCTCCTACGCCTACGCTTTAAAAGCACCAACCGTTGATAACATCTACTCAGTGCAATATGCGCGAGCTACCGCTACGGCTACTGCTTTGAATCTGGACGTGTCTCGTATCCATGCTTATCAAGCAAGCGTTATCAACTTAACGGAAGGGCTGGTGAACTCTCGCGATAACCTCGCAACAGAGTTAACTATGTTCTATAACGATGTTAGCGACACAGTTGATATACGAACGGGCGAAAACCTCGACAAAAATACTACTGAGTTACAAAGCTGGAATACAAACCTAGATGGCTTTAAAAACTATGGCTTTGAGCTAATTTCACAATACCGGATTGAAGATTTCTACAGTAATTTCTCAGCAAGTTACATTCGCGGCAAAAACAAAGGTAGCCTATCTGACTCTACAGGTTCAGATGATGATCATCCTGATGTACCGCCATTAAACATTAATCTGGGTTTAGGTTACGAATGGATTCCTGGTTTACGTACGGGCTGGGAAGTCCGTTGGTATGATGCGCAAACCAAAACCAAGGCAAGCGGTAATAATTTAAAAGTGAAATCGCCAAGTGAGCAATACACGCTACAAAACGCTTACGTGGTTTGGGAAATACAACAAGTCGAAGGCTTGAGCGTTGGCGCGGTTGTGAAAAACTTAACCGATCGTTACTACGAAGCATACCTATCTAATGGCGTGCCTTCGCCTGGTCGCGAAGTCAAACTGCACCTCACTTATCAATACTAACCATACCTAAAAGATGCAGGGCAGACATTAACTGCCCTGTTATATCGTATCCAATGGCCATAATTGCACGCCGTTTTATTTATCAGTATTATCATTTCCTTTTGCTTGCATACACATTATGAACAATCTAAAAACACGGCTTCTTCTGATTTGCTTCTTCCCTGTAGGTAGCCTAGCGCAAGCTTCTGAGAGCATTGCAGACTACTTACAAGAACAAAGCAAGCACCAAGTTTCATAAGATTTTTACGCACAGCCAACAGCAAATAACCTGAATCTAGATGCAAAAACTAACTCTTTAACTTGGCACGAAGATGGTAAGCCGGATCACTGTCGTTACGCCAAGCAGCCCAAAGACGTCGCAACACATTTCGACTACGGTGAAGCAAACGATCTATCTGACGGCTTACAACACTTTGATTTACCGGAAAGACATTCTGCAAAGGTCAAATCGACACATCGCACTTATGCTAATAACCCTCACCTTCTTCCTGGCAATAAACAATTTGCAGCCCCTGAAGACGGCACGTTTAGCCTGTCCGTATCATCGGATTGTTTTTAGCCGATATAAATAAAAAATGCCCTGAGACAAAACTCAGGGCATTTTCACTATTTGTTTGATGGGTAACGTCACCATCTCACCGATTTAAACTTATTCTTCGTCAGTGTCTACTTCGGTTTCACGTGCTTTGCGGGCTTCTTCTTTACGAACTTTTGCCGCTAGTTGTTCTGCTTCACGCTCTTGACGTTGCGCTGCTTTACGCTCGTTACGAACCACTTGGTTTTGGATAAATCCAGCCAGTTCTTGTTCAGCCCAAGCTTGTGCTTTCTCTTCGCTGTCAAAGCCTGTTTCACGCTTTGATACTACAGTCTTACGAGATGTCACTTGGCGAGTGATTTCTGCGCTCCAGCCGTTACGTTTTTCAGTGACGCGGATAGCAAATTTTGGATTCTTAGACATTTCTTTCATTTCCTAAGGGATTTAGGGATCAATCAGGGATTCGGTCAACTTGATAACTCCATCTAAGCTGAGCTGTTTAACACCATCCCTTGGTAAGCGCGGTATTAGAGCATAAAAGTAATCTAAACGCTGCAAGTTTTTTACGCTAGATAATAGATGACAAAGAAGAGGCAGAACAAAGCAACGTTTCGCCAAGTCACTAGAAAGAGCGACGAAGAAAAAAGAGTGATAAGAAAAAAGAAAGCGCTGGTCTCTCAACCAACGCTTTACTTAAGCTAGATTAACCTTGGTTAATTAACCGATATTCTTACGGGCATTTTGGAACATACGCATCCAAGCGCCATTTTCACCCCAACCTTCCGGAGCCCAAGAATTTGCAACTGTGCGGAATACGCGCTCTGGGTGAGGCATCATGATAGTTACGCGACCGTCTGCTGTTGTTAAACCGGTAATCGCGTTTGGCGAACCATTCGGGTTGTTCGGGTATTGTTGTGTTGGGTTACCGAGGTTATCCACGTAACGAACCGCAACCGTACCTGATGCTTCAATCGCTGCTAGGTGCTCTGTATCACGTACTTCTACACGCCCTTCTCCGTGGGAAACCGCGATTGG
The DNA here is from genome assembly GCF_033338675.1 of Vibrio sp. Vb1574. Taxonomy (NCBI): domain Bacteria; kingdom Pseudomonadati; phylum Pseudomonadota; class Gammaproteobacteria; order Vibrionales; family Vibrionaceae; genus Vibrio; species Vibrio sp. Vb1574. The sequence continues at coordinate 10,183 of NZ_JAWOTC010000047.1, read as the reverse complement.
CATGCGCGAACCAGCCATGCCGTCGAAGAATACAGAATCAGATTTCTGTACTTCGACTAGGCTAAAGCGCGCTTCAAAACGCTCAGATTCGTTGCGAACAAAACGTGGCCACAAGTCTGCACCAGGGATCAGTTCTTTCAAGTTCGACAGCATCTGACAGCCGTTACACACACCTAAAGAGAACGTCTCTTCACGGTTGAAGAACGCTTGGAACTGCTCACGTGCTTGTGCGTTAAACAGGATAGACTTAGCCCAACCTTCACCCGCACCTAGTACGTCGCCGTAAGAGAAGCCACCACAAGCTACTAGGCCATGGTATTCATCCAGTACCGCTTGGCCTGTTAGGATATCGCTCATATGGATGTCGGTTGCTTCAAAGCCTGCTCTGTCAAACGCTGCTGCCATTTCGACGTGGGAGTTAACGCCCTGCTCACGTAGAATTGCCATCTTAGGTTTAGCACCTTTCGCAATGTACGGTGCTGCAACGTCTTCATTTACGTCGAAGCTGAGCTTAACGTTTAGACCCGGGTCAGAGTTGTCTTTCTTAGCTTCGTGCTCTTGGTCTGCACACGCTGGGTTATCACGTAGGCTTTGCATCTTATGCGTTGTTTCAGCCCAGATAACGCGTAGTTCGGTACGTGAACGTTCAAGCACAACTGCATCACCAGAAGTGATAACAAAGTCGTCTGAAGCTTCAACAGAACCAATCACATGTGAGCATGCCTCTAAGCCGTTTGCCGCCAGAGTAGATAGAACTGAATCTAGATCATCATTCTTAACTTGAACAACCGCACCTAGCTCTTCGTTAAATAGAACGGCCAGCGCATCGTCACCCAGCTCTGCGATGTTCGCTTTTACGCCACAGTGACCCGCGAATGCCATCTCAGCCAGTGTAACAAACAGACCGCCGTCGCCTTTATCGTGGTAAGCCACTAGCTTGTCATCACGTACTAACGCTTGCATTGCATCAAAGAAGCCTTTTAGCTGCTCTGCATTATCTACGTCAGCAGGTTTGTCACCCAGCTGTTTGTATACTTGTGCCAATGCTGTCGCACCTAAGCGGTTTTTGCCGTTACCCAAGTCAACAAGAACTAGAGAAGTCTTTCCTTTGTCAGTGCGTAGTTGTGGAGTCACGGTCTTACGTACGTCTTCCACACGGCCAAATGCCGTGATAACTAACGACAGTGGAGAAGTGACTTCTTTGCTCTCGCCGTTTTCTTCCCACTTGGTTTTCATCGACATGGAGTCTTTACCAACTGGGATAGTCAAACCTAACGCAGGACACAATTCTTCACCAACCGCTTTCACTGCTTCGTAAAGACCCGCATCTTCACCTGGGTGACCCGCTGGAGACATCCAGTTCGCAGACAGTTTAATGTGTTTAATATCACCGATGTCTGTTGCCGCAATGTTCGTTAGTGACTCACCAACGGCTAGGCGAGCCGATGCTCCAAAGTCTAGTAATGCCACTGGCGTGCGCTCACCCATCGACATTGCTTCGCCATGGTAAGTGTCGTAGCTTGCCGCTGTTACTGCGCAGTTTGCTACTGGTACCTGCCAAGGACCAACCATTTGATCACGAGCAACCAGACCCGTTACTGTTCGGTCACCGATAGTAATTAGGAATGTTTTTTCTGCAACAGCAGGAAGACGAAGTACGCGATCCACCGCTTCATTGAGCTCAATACCATCACGAACAATGGCAGGGCTTTCCACTTTTAGTGTGGTTGCGTCACGGTGCATCTTCGGTGGCTTACCAAGCAGGATATCCATTGGCATATCGATTGGCGTATTGTCGAAGTGAGAATCTTCTAGCGTTAGATGACGCTCTTCTGTCGCCACACCCACCACTGCATACGGTGCGCGTTCACGCTTACAGATGGCGTCGAATGCTTCCATGTTTTCTGGCGCTACCGCTAGAACGTAACGTTCCTGTGATTCGTTACACCAGATTTCCAGTGGGCTCATGCCCGGCTCATCGTTTGGTACATCGCGTAATTGGAACTTACCGCCACGCTCACCGTCGTCGACAAGTTCAGGCAATGCGTTAGAGATACCGCCTGCACCCACATCGTGGATAAATGCGATTGGGTTATCGTCGCCTAACTGCCAACAACGGTCGATCACTTCCTGACAGCGACGTTCCATCTCTGGGTTTTCACGCTGTACCGAAGCGAAGTCCAGATCTTCTGCTGACTGACCAGATGCCATGGAAGATGCCGCGCCACCACCAAGACCGATGTTCATTGCCGGACCACCAAGTACGATTAGGCTCGCACCCACAGGGATCTCTTTCTTCTGTACGTGTTCATCGCGGATGTTACCCATACCACCAGCAATCATGATTGGTTTGTGGTAACCACGAATTTCTTCACCCGCATGAGAAGTGACTTTTTCTTCGTAAGTACGGAAGTAACCCAATAGATTTGGACGACCAAATTCGTTGTTGAATGCCGCGCCGCCTAGAGGGCCTTCAAGCATGATGTCTAACGCATTTACAATACGACCCGGCTTGCCGAAGTCGGTTTCCCATGGCTGTTCAAAACCAGGAATACGTAAGTTAGAGGTTGTAAAGCCAACCAGACCCGCTTTTGGCTTACCGCCGATACCCGTCGCGCCTTCGTCACGGATTTCACCGCCTGAGCCAGTCGATGCGCCCGGCCATGGAGAGATTGCCGTTGGGTGGTTGTGCGTTTCTACCTTCATCAAGATGTGCGTATCTTCATGGTGGTACGTGTATTGACGAGATTTAGGGTCAGGGAAGAAACGCCCCGCTTTAGAACCTGTCATAACGGCTGCGTTGTCTTTGTATGCAGACAGCACATAGTCAGGTGTCGTTTCAAAAGTGTTTTTGATCATTTTGAACAAAGACTTAGGTTGATCTACCCCGTCGATAGTCCAATCTGCGTTAAAAATTTTGTGGCGACAATGCTCTGAGTTCGCCTGAGCAAACATCATCAATTCAATGTCGTTTGGGTTACGCCCAAGCTTAGTAAAGTTCTCTACCAAGTAATCAATTTCATCTTCTGCGAGTGCCAAGCCAAGGGAAACGTTTGCCTCTTCAAGCGCAAGACGACCGCCAGCTAAGATATCAACATGTGCGACAGGCTTAGGCTCTGCAACAGTAAATAATGCTGATGCGGCTTCAAATTCTGTGAATACTGTTTCCATCATGCGGTCGTGAATTAACGCTTTAACAGCGTCAGCTTGAGCTTCTGAGAGAACAACTGAAGATTCGACATAATAAGCCGTACCACGCTCTAGACGTTTCACTTTCTCCAGACCACAGTTAACAGCGATATCGGTAGATTTAGAAGACCAAGGCGAGATAGTGCCAGGACGAGGCGTGACAAGAAGTAGAAGACCTTCAGGCTCATGCTCTTCGATGGTTGGGCCGTAAGTTAGTAACTTTTCAAGTTTTTCTAACTCTTGGTCATCAAGGTCTGACTTTAGATCGGCAAAGTGCATAAACTCGGCATAAATGCCAGTTACAGGCAGATCTTGTTCACGACAAAGTTCCAGTAGTTTATTAACACGAAACTCAGAAAGAGCTGGGGAGCCACGCAAAATTCTCATGTGCTTAGGTCTCTTATGCAATTGATTAAGGTGATATTGGAATAAATTCAGACACTTAAAATAAGCCCTGTCGAACCTATGCCGATTCCACCTCGTCATTGCGAGCGCATTATATAGTAATTGTTTTTGTGATGTAACACCAAAAGCAACCGTTTGCGTCATTTTTTTTGTCAAATTTGAATTACAACTAAAATGTCGATAAAACACACAATGTCACGTTATAAGTGTGTGATTCACTTTGCCCCATGAGCTCGCTTTGATATAAAGGCAAATAGAAATTTTCCAAGATGTACCTATTAATGCAAATAAGTCACTTCAACCGGCTCAAGCGCAGTGCTCTAATTTTAGTTTCTGTTCTTTTGCTCTCTGCTTGCCAGATTGAGTCGGAGCCCAAAAGTGAATTTGAAAAAATTCAAGAACGTGGTGTGCTTCGTGTTGGCACGCTAAACAATCAGCTTTCCTACTACATAGGACCCGATGGTCCCGCAGGGTTGGATTACGAATTGGCGCGTCAGTTTGCGGAGCAGCTCGGCGTCAAACTCGAGATTAAACCAGCCTTTCGCCAAGCTGAGCTTTTTCCTGCTCTTAAGAAAGGAGATATCGATATCATCGCTACGGGTTTAAATCAAACGTCACAAGCAGTCAAACGATTTAGACCAGGCCCTGCCTATTATTATGTAAGCCAACAAGTGGTATATAAAAAAGGGCAACTTCGACCACGTGATATCGAACAACTCATTGAATACCAAGCCTCGAAAGACGACGAGTCCGACGAAGATACAAATGCAGGCGCTCAAACATTAAAGATCGTTGAACAATCGCAATATGTTCCGACCCTAACAGCGTTAAAGAAGCAGTATCCAGAACTTCAGTTTGAAATTGTTGGTGATGCTGACACGAGAGACTTACTCAAATACGTATCGAAGGGTGAGTTACGTTTTACTGTGACTGATTCGGTGGAACTTTCCCTAGCTCAACGCCTTTACCCCGATCTTGCGCTCGCGTTCGAACTTACAGAAGATCAACCTGTGTCTTGGTTTACTCGACGTTCTGAAGACGAAAGCTTGTATGCAATGCTGATAGAGTTTTTCGGTAACATCAAACAATCAGGAGAACTGTCCACCCTCGAAGAAAAGTACATTGGTCATATTGAAGCATTTGACTACGTTGATACTCGCGCATTCATTCGAGCTCTGGATGACAAATTGCCTAAATGGGCACCTTTATTCCAAAAATACAGCGAAGAGTTCGACTGGCGATTAATTGCAGCATTGGCTTATCAAGAGTCACATTGGAAACCAACAGCAAAATCGCCAACGGGTGTTAGGGGGATGATGATGCTTACTCTGCCAACAGCGAAAAGCGTCGGGGTAACAAACCGTTTAGACCCTGAGCAATCTGTTCGTGGTGGTGTCGAGTACTTACGTCGCATTGTAGGTCGCGTGCCTGATAGCATCAACGAGCATGAAAAAATATGGTTTGCGTTAGCTTCATACAATATTGGTTACGGCCACATGATGGACGCACGACGACTCACCAAAGCACAAGGTGGCGATCCGAACGCTTGGGCCGATGTAAAAGATAGGCTGCCTTTACTGCGTCAGAAGCGCTATTACAGCCAAACTCGCTATGGGTACGCCAGAGGCGATGAAGCGCGTAATTACGTAGAAAATATTCGACGTTACTACCAATCCATCATTGGTCATGTCAGCCAACAGCCAGCGATTGATGAGAATAGCGATGACTTGCAAGTGATTCCGCCGCTCAACCCCGACATTTTGATATCGGGCGCAGTAGAGACCGTCGTAGAACAAGTCTCTGGCGCTTCTGACGTCACGGTTGAAGAAGACACCGAACAAGAAAGCATTGAAGAATAAACCCGCGGTAAACTAGAAAATGACGAGCCTATGAAGCTCGTCATTTTTGTTGAGTCCTAACGAAAACTTATCTAGACTCCAATATTCTGAGTGACACCAACCACACTCAACCATTCCTTTGGTTGGTCGCCTTTTCTTCATCGTTAGTAAAACTGATTGCTTTGTAACAGATTACTTTACAACCACATGGTTTAGCTCACTTGATGAAGCCGCGCTTTCGGCTACACTCTGCCGAAATAACGTCACTCCTATTATTAAGCATCGTATTGAAATTGTTTGCTGGCTCTGTGCAATGCAGAAGTCAAATGAAGAACGTTTAAACCATACAATGTTTAGTGCGATTATCGAGCCTATTGCCAAGCATCGATGAGCCGCGCTTTACTGGTATAAGTCTTGTCTGCAGGAGGTTTTGAATATGAGAAGACGTAGAGTGCAGTCAAAGCGTTTAAATAACACAGTAGCTGCTATCCGACGTAAACGTAAACTGACATGTATGAAAAAGAAAGTAAGTTCACGTAATCGTGTTTTTGTACATTTAGTCAATCACTAGTGCGTCCAAACAAACATCTACCACGTTGTAGGTGTTTGCTAGCCCTCACTACTCCCACTACCTTGCTCGCTCTCTCGATTTTCTAATGCTTTTTGTGCTTGCTTCTTCGCTTTAATTTCCTTTCGGCGACGCTTAAAAAACGCTTGTAGCTGAGTGCGGCACTCATCTTCTAGCAGCCCCTTTTCAACTAAGGCGTAATGGTAAGCGGCTTGGCTTTCAAACAAATTAAGCACTGTTCCTGCAGCTCCAGCTTTTAAATCTGGCGCTCCAAAAACAACCCGCTTAACGCGGCTATGCAATAAGGCTCCGGCACACATTGGGCATGGCTCAAGTGTTACATATAACGTCGTATCCAGAAGGCGGTAATTTTCTAGCTTTTGGCCTGCTTTACGCAGCGTTTGGATCTCAGCATGTGCGGTAGCGTCATTAGTACCAATAGAGCGATTCCACCCCTCAGCGATAATTTCACCATCTTTGACAAGCACTGCGCCAACAGGTACTTCCCCCTCAGCTTCTGCTTGCTCAGCAAGCTCCATCGCTCTGCGCATAAACAATTCATCTTGAGGGGTAAACGGATGGTTAGACAAAGGAGGCTCCAAAGAAACAAAAATGATTGAAGTCGGGAATTTTATCACCAACTTCGGCTTCACTACAGCGACACATCACGGGACAAAGTCTGCAACTCCAAAAAACTAGTTACAAGACCTATCGATGTTCGTTTTACGAGAACAAAAAAGCGCAGATCGAAGACCTGCGCTTTTTGGCTGCCAATTAGCGGCTTTCACACCCTAAACGTTTTTACATGGTGTAAGTGTAAGGAGCTTGAATGCCTAGCGGGATACCTACCATCCAATAAGCAACTAGGAAGATAGACCAACCGATCAGCATTGCGATCGAGAATGGCATCATTAGTGACGCAAGCGTACCGATACCAGCCGACTTCACATAACGCTGACAGTAAACCACTACAAGAGGGAAAAATACCATTAGAGGCGAAATGATGTTCGATACAGAGTCACCCACACGGTAAGCCGCTTGAGACAGCTCAGGCGAGATACCAACCGCCATTAGCATTGGCACTAAGATTGGACCAATTAAAGCCCATTTTGCCGATGCCGAACCAATAAGTAGGTTTACAGACGCGGTTAGAAGGATCATACCGATGATGGTCACTTCACCTGGTAGGTTCATCGCTTTTAAGCCTTCTGCGCCATACAACGCTAGCATCGTACCGATGTTTGACTGAGCAAATGCAGATAAGAACTGAGCACAGAAGAACGACATTACAATGTATGCGCCCATGGTTGACATGGTGTCAGCCATCGCTTTGATAATGTCGTTGCTGGTCTTGAACGTTCCAGACACTTTACCGTAAACGTAACCGGGAATGATAAACAGAATAAAGATCAGCGGAACGATAGACTTCATGATCGGTGCTGAGAAGGCCGTAATTTCACCTTCAGGCGAGCGTAGTGCTGATGTTTCTGGAATTAACGCTGCAACAAGTAAAGCAATACCCGCCATCATTGCCCAACCTGCATAACGGAATGCTTTTGATTCCAGTTCAGTAAATGAACCTAGGTTTGGCGCAGTTTCCGCATCGTCATCAATTGGCATTTTTGACAAACGAGGCTCAATGATTTTTTCTGTCACGTACCAACCAATCGCTACAATAATGATGGAAGATAGGCCAGTAAAGAAGATGTTCGCTAATGGGTTAACCACATATTCAGGATCAAGAACCTGCGCCGCAGTTTGCGTAAAGCCTGCTAGTAGTGGATCTATACCTGAAGGGATAAAGTTTGCAGAGAAGCCACCAGATACACCTGCAAATGCTGCCGCAATACCTGCTAGAGGGTGACGACCTGCCGCATGGAAGATAATACCGCCAAGAGGAATAACCAGAACATAGCCTGCATCTGCCGCAGTATGCGATACAATGGCAACCAAAATAAGCATTGGAGTAAGAAGCTTAGCTGGCGTGAAGTTCAGCATCTTCTTAAGACCCGTCGTAATAAAACCCGAAGAATCTGCAACACCCACACCTAGCATTGCGACAAGTACGATACCCAGTGGCGCAAAGCCAGTAAACGTCGTCACCATATTAGCAAGGAAACTTGCTAGCGCTTCGCCCGTAAGTAAGTTGGTGATAGTAAGAGCTTCGCCCGTTCGAGGGTTTGGAAGATCGAATGATACATTCGACAAAAGTGCTGACGCCGCCCAAGTAATGATCAATGCCCAGAAGAACAAAATCGCAGGATCAGGAATTTTGTTACCTGTCCTCTCGATAAAGTTTAAAAAGCGCTCCATCCCGCTCGGCTTCGATGATGGTGCCTTATTTACAGCTTGGTTACTCATGGTAACTCCATAGTGAATGATGTTGGTGCCAAGGCCTATTTGAATAATTATAACGACCTACTATCCAACGAGTATTCTAGTAAACACCAATGGAGAAAGCACAAGGTTCTAGATTTTTTTTCATAATTGGAGACATATTTTGCAAAAACACCACTTCAATTAAACATAATAAAAACAGTAGCACATCAACTCGATTAACAGTTCAAAAACCATTTATTAACCGTGACAAATCCGGTATCAAACAGGAATTACACCCGCATTTGTCTCAGCCCATGTATGCAATTGAACTTAGTTTTCGAATTCACTGTATTGTGAGATCATCGTTTTAAGCTGAACTGATCGTGTCTCGCCGATTCTATCCTTCCAGCTAGAGGTAATGGTGATAGTTTTCAGTGTTCCTGAAACCGTGGCAGCTGGAACTTCCCATTCGACGACATAAGATCCAGTAACAGAAGAGCCTGTTGCAATAGAAGCAAAATTTGCAGGTGTGATGGTAGACATCGCCGCAGAAGCACCACGCGTCCGGAACCATTCGAGCTGGTTTTCTGCTAGACGAAGTGCTTCAATACTTTTTATGGCATATTCGGATTCGCGTTCTAGATACACGTTTAGCTTAGTTAAACCTAGTGCCCCAACACCGATAAGTAGAAAAGAAATTAGAACTTCAAGAAGGTTAAAACCTTTTTGTTTAGAGATCATTCCAGGAGCCTCGCTGCCACTTTAGTTTCTCAATGTACTTGCCGCTCTTTCCACCATTGTAGGCAGGTATCAAAGATCCATTTAATTTTATAGTTCTATCTTCTGCATCTAACCCTATCCCGCCATCAAGCTTCAATGAACCATCTAGCAAAAAAGCATATTTATTAAAGTCATTATTAATATCATGCTTGTGAAAAGAAGTAGGGGTTACACCTATATCATTTTTTGAATCAAAAAGATCAATCCATATTTCTTTAACATCCAACACAGTTGGCTTTGAAAGGTATTGGTAAAGAAGTCCATCAAAATAACTCATACTTTGACTGTAGAGAACACCATCATAAATAATAAGCTGAATAGCATTATCTACAGGCTGAGTAGTAGAACCAAAAATATTTCCTGATATTGCGCAACTGCCATCGACCCAAAACCTTCGTTTTCCAGCAGCGTAAGCATTAGCTAACTTAGTATGGCATGACTTAACCCAACCTTTAGGTGTCTTACCGCTAGCAATTACAACGCCAACAGGATCCGCTTTAATCTCGTTTTTGAGTTTTGCTACGTTAACTGCGTTGAAATCCATAGTGAATAAGTCTTTGAAAACCGAAATATTTGCAACATTTTCTTTGATATCTTCATTTTTATTCGAAGTGCTAGTAGTAGCTAGGTAGGTTGGACGTTTGGTTTCTTCAAATAAATTGGATTTGTGCGAATTCTTACAAGTAAAGCTAGGAGCCCCTAAAATCCCAGTAGCATGACTACTGACTGAACTGTCCACCGTCAGAAAGTGCTCATCAGAACCACTTACACTTGCTACATAACTCACGGTTCCACCAGCAATAATAGATGTACACTCACTGTCAGACGACAAACCTTTTGCTTTAGGGACAAAGTGCATTGAGCCAGTAAGCTCTACCGACGCACTCGTTTTTAGTACAGCACCAAGGCCGTTCCCTGTCGAAATTATCACTTTACTTAAATTTGTATTTCCCTCTTTAGATGTAACCAAATATTCATAATCGCTGAGCTTTTTTATCGTAGTAGATACGGCTTTGTTGCGTAATTCGGACAGAAAACCAAGTCGTCCGAAATTGAATAATTATCAAACAATATACTGAGTTTC